>JBEGLE010000021.1:0-5163 GCA_041183725.1 Pseudomonadota bacterium
CCGAACAATAACGCAATGGCCGCCAGCCCGGAAAACAGGGGCCAGCGGCGCATGGGCTTAGTCTTCCAGTGCCTTTACAACCAAGCTGGCATTGGTGCCACCAAAGCCAAAGCTGTTGTTCAAAGCAGCCCGAACTTTGCGCTTCTTGGCCTTATGCGGAACCAGATCGACCCCAATGCAGCTATCGCTGGGGTTATCAAGGTTCAGGGTTGGCGGCACGATCTGATCACGGATCGCCAATATGCAGAAGATCGTTTCCACTGCGCCAGCACCGCCAAGCAAGTGGCCAATGGCCGATTTGGTGCTGCTCATTGATACGGTATCAATCGCGCTATCAAACAAGCGGCGCACTGCGCCCAGTTCCAGCTCATCGCCCATCGGGGTCGAGGTGCCGTGGGCGTTGATGTAATCGATATCCGAAGGCTCAAGCCCCGCCTTGCGCAGCGCCATCGCCATCGAGCGGAACGCACCCGAACCTTCGGGATGCGGTGCGGTGACGTGATAGGCATCGCCCGACAGGCCATAGCCGATCACTTCGGCATAAATCTTTGCCCCGCGCGCCTTGGCGTGTTCGTATTCTTCCAGAACAACAACCCCGGCGCCCTCGCCCATAACAAAGCCATCACGGTCCTTGTCATAGGGACGGCTGGCCTTTTCCGGATCGTCGTTGAACGCGGTAGAAAGCGCACGCGCCTGAGCGAAACCGGCAATGCCGATCGGGCAAATCGTGCCTTCGGCACCACCAGCCAACATAATATCGGCATCATCGTCACGGATCATCCGCGCGGCATCACCAATTGAGTGCGCGCCAGTTGAACAGGCGGTAACCACGGCATGGTTCGGGCCCATCAGGCCATATTTGATCGAAACCTGACCTGAAATCAGATTGATCAGGCGGCCGTGGACAAAGTGCGGGGAAACGCGGCTTGGGCCTTTTTCAGCCAGCACCAGCGATTCGCTCTCGATACCCGGCAAACCGCCGATACCCGAACCGATCGAGCAACCGGCGCGAAAACGGGTGGCTTCGTCCATGTCCAGCAGACCGGCATCTTCAATTGCCTGCCCTGCGGCATCGATGCCATAAATAATGAAAGGATCTACCTGACGCTGAACCTTGTGGTCCACGCGCTTGTTGGGATCAAAGCCATAGGCATGATCGGCCGGCTTAACTTCACAGGCGATGCGGCATTTTTGGTCAGACGCATCAAACCGGGTTATCTTGCCCGCGCCAGATTTGCCGGCAAGGATATTTGCCCAAGTGGTTTCAACGTCTGCCCCCAAAGGGGTGACAAGGCCAAGTCCGGTTACAACAACACGACGCATGTTAATCTCCGAAAACACAACAGGCCCAACCATTTAGCGGTTGAGCCTGTCGAAATTCCGATCCCTTGCCCCCTGGTGCCGCCCATCGACAGGCTCAGGGCAGCGGGGCAAGCGGGCTGGTTAGCCCTTGTTCTCGGTGATGAACTTGATCGCATCCGAAACGGTGCTGATCTTTTCAGCAGCGTCATCAGGAATTTCAACCCCGAATTCTTCTTCGAAGGCCATCACCAGCTCAACGATGTCGAGCGAGTCAGCACCAAGATCATCAATGAAGCTTGCATCTTCAGTGACCTTTTCGGCTTCAACGCCAAGGTGTTCAACAACGATTTTCTTAACCCGGTCTGCGGTGTCGCTCATGGAAATTGTCCTTTTGTGAACGGCAAATGAAATGTCTGAAAGTCGCCCTAGAGAACGGCGCGCGCGCTGGCAAGAGCCAGCACCCACCTTGGCCGCAAAATCCCCATCAGCTTTTTTGCGGCTCCACCACCCGCAGGTGCAATTCGCGCAATTGCTTGAGTTCCGCCTGTGATGGCGCCCCCATCAACAAGTCTTCGGCCCGTTGGTTCATGGGGAACAAGGTAATCTCACGCAAGTTTTGCACACCGCAAAGCAGCATGACCATACGATCAACCCCTGCTGCCATGCCGCCATGTGGCGGTGCGCCATATTGGAAAGCACGATACATACCGCCAAAGCGTGCCTCAACATCGGCTTGGGTAAGGCCGGTCAGTTCAAACGCCTTAACCATCAAATCCGGATGCTGATTGCGGATAGAGCCAGACGCCAATTCAAAGCCATTGCAGACCATATCATACTGATAGGCCTTGATCGTCAGCGGATCTTGGCTTTCCAGCGCCGCAAGCCCGCCCTGCGGCATCGAGAATGGGTTGTGGGCAAAATCAACCTTCTTGTCTTCCTCGTTCCATTCATAGAACGGGAAATCGACAATCCAGCAGAACCGGAACGCATCCTGTTCAATCAGGTCAAGTTGTTCTGCCACACGGGTGCGGGCTTGGCCGGCCAGCTTGGCAGCTTGCTCTTGCTTACCCGCGGCAAAGAAAGCGCCGTCATCGGGGCCAAGGCCCAGCGCATCAAACAGCGCGGCCATTTTGTCTTCACCGTGGTTCTTGGCGATCGGGCCACCAAAGACACCCGCCTTGCGGGTAACATAACCAAGGCCGGCATGACCTTCTGATCGTGCCCAATCGTTCATATCGTCAAAGAACTTGCGGCTCTTTTCCGCCGTATTCGGCGCCGGAACCAAGCGGACCGAGCCGCCACCGCCGACGATCTTTTCAAACAGGCCAAAGCCGGATTGCTGGAATTCAGCCGTCACATCACGAATGATCAGCGGGTTGCGCAGGTCTGGTTTGTCCGTGCCATAGTCCAGCATGGCTTGGGCATAGGGAATGCGCGGAAACTGGCCCGCCGGGGTTACCTTGCGGCCCTTAGCAAAGCTTTCAAAGATCCCGGCCATCACCGGCTCCATCGTTTCCCAGACTTCCTCTTGGGTCACAAAGCTCATTTCCAGATCGAGCTGGTAAAATTCACCGGGCAGACGATCGGCCCGCGGGTCTTCATCGCGGAAGCAGGGGGCGATCTGGAAATAGCGGTCAAAACCCGCGACCATCAGCAACTGCTTATACTGCTGCGGGGCCTGCGGCAGGGCAAAGAACGTGCCGGGATGAATGCGGCTTGGCACCAAAAAGTCGCGCGCGCCTTCAGGGCTGCTGGCGGTCAGGATCGGGGTGGAGAATTCGGTGAAGCCAATATCTTCCATCCGGCGGCGGGTTTCGCGGATTACCGCGGTGCGGGTCATAATATTGGCGTGCAACGTTTCGCGCCGCAGATCGAGGAAGCGATAGCGCAGGCGGATATCCTCGGGATATTCCTGTTCGCCCGCCACCGGCATCGGCAGTTCTTCGGCGCGGCTCAGCACGGTTATGCTGCGGGCAAAGACTTCGATCTCGCCGGTCGCGATATTGGCGTTTACCGTAGCCCCGCTGCGCGCCTTCACCTCGCCATCGATGGTGACAACGCTTTCAACCCGCAGGGCCTCAAGCACCGCCAAAGCCGGGCTGTCGCTATCGGCAACCACCTGAGTCATCCCATAGTGATCGCGCAAATCAACAAACAGCACGCCGCCATGGTCGCGCTTGCGGTGGACCCAGCCAGAAAGACGAACCGTCTGGCCAACTTCAGCGGCAGTCAGGGCACCGCAGGTATGTGAACGATAAAGATGCATCGAAACTCTTTCCAAGCGCCCCGCTTTCAGGCAGGGACGAAAGCGCGGCTAACAGGCGATGGCTGCACTTTTGTCAAGCCGCGAACCCGCATGGGTTCATACAGAAAAGTCCGATGAAAATACACACCCTGATTACCGACACCGATTCCCTCACCGCATTGTGTGAGCGTCTCTCCCGCGCCGACTTCATCTGTGTCGACACAGAATTCATGCGCGAGAACACCTATTGGCCCGAATTGTGCCTCATCCAGATCGCCGATAGCGAAGAGGCCGCCGCGATTGATCCGATGGCCAAGGGCATTGATCTGACCCCACTCCTTGATCTGCTGGTCAACAACGAAGACGTGCTAAAGGTCTTCCACGCCGGTGGGCAGGATGTGGAAATCATCTATAACCTGACGGGCAAGACCCCGCACCCGATCTTTGACACCCAGATTGCCATGATGGCGATCAGCCAATCAGAACAGATCGGCTATTCCAATCTGGTCGAAGCCTGGCTGGGCCTCACCATCGACAAGGGTGCACGCTTTACCGATTGGTCACGCCGCCCGCTGGATGCCCGCCAGATTGATTATGCCATCGGCGACGTCACCCACCTTGCCAAAATTTTCCCAAAGCTGCTCAATCGCTTGGTGAAAACTGGGCGCGGGGCGTGGCTGAATGTGGAAATGGAAAAGCTGGCCGATGCCGAGGGCTATCGCAACGATCCGGAAAAAGCGTGGCTGCGGATCAAGGCCGCAGGTCGCAATCCGGCAATGCTCGGGCGGCTGAAAGCCTTGGCCCATTGGCGCGAATTGGAAGCACAAGATAAAAATATCCCACGCGGCCGCATCGCCCGCGATGAAACCGTGGCCGATATTGCCAGCCACCCGCCCAAGCAGCAGGCTGATCTGGCCAGAGTGCGCGGCCTGTCATCGGGCTGGCGCGACAATGAAATTGGCAAGCGCATGATGGCCGCCTTGGCCGCGGCCACCCCGCTGACTGACGATGACCTGCCACCCCGCACCCCGCGCGGCGCGCCATTGGGCAAAGAGGGCGCGCTGGTGGCCGATCTGCTTAAGTTACTGCTTAAAATTCGCGCCCGCGAAATTGATGTCGCCTCCCGCCTTTTGGCACGCAGCGACGATCTGGAACTGCTGGCCGCGGGCATCCGTAAAAACCTGCCGCTGCTCGAAGGCTGGCGCTTTGAACAGTTTGGCAAAGACGCCCTTGATCTGGTTGAAGGCAAGTTGGCCTTTGCCGTGGTGAACGGCAAGCTCAAGATGACCCATGTTGATGATGTGCCGGAGATGGCAGACAGGGCTGACACTGACGCGACCGAAGCGGATGAGGCTTTGGCTGAATAAAGAGGTTTCTGCTGCGCTTTATGACCGTTTACCATCCCACCCTGAAGCAACTGCAATATCTTGTTGCCCTGCATGAAAGCGGCCACTTTGGCCGTGCCGCCGATGCCTGCTTCGTCTCGCAATCCACGCTTTCAGCCGGTTTGCGCGATCTGGAAACGCTGTTGGATGTGGTTTTGGTGGAACGCACCAAACGCGCCGTGCGCTTTACCCCGCTGGGCAATGCCGTGGTCGCCAAGGCGCACCGCATCC
>JBEGLE010000022.1:0-6762 GCA_041183725.1 Pseudomonadota bacterium
TATCCCGGCGCATCACGACGCAACCACTCTCGTGGACCAGGATCTGTTCGGCAAAAGCCCCCATGCTCATAAAGGGGGCAAAACTCTCATCCCCCCGAAACAAGCGGGGTGGTTCATTAGCCCCACGCATAGCTTCTGGCGTGCTGCAACGATGGGTGTTCCCGCCATAGCATTGCTCGCAATGGCCGCAGTGGAAGGTTAGGCAAACAACAACGTGATCACCAGGCTTTACCGTATGCACTTCCGGCCCAACCTGCTCAACAATACCCGCCGCTTCATGCCCAAGGACTGCTGGCATTGGGTGCGGCAAATCACCCGTCAGAATATGCAAATCGGAATGACAGACGCCCACGGCTTTCAAACGCACCAGAACTTCACGGCCGATTGGCTTGGAAATCGAGATATCTTCAATTTCCATCCGCCGTCCCATTTCGCGAAAAACTGCGGCTTTCATGAATTCACTCCCTGGGCCAGTCGTAGACAAAAGGCATACTATTGGCCTAAAAATCGAACCAGCGTAGCGACACAATCCTTTTTCGATTGCAAGGCCTGTGTTGCATTTCTTTCTCTCCGCCTTATTGCCGAGCCTCTATCTGAGAGCAAGCGCCGAGGCGCTGTGGAGAGTTACTTTGACAGTCAGCACCCTGCCCAACGAAGCCATTGCCGATCCACGCACTTTCACCGATCCGGCAGCCCTTCATGCTTTACTAGCACGCATACGCACAACAGACCCACTCCCCTTTATCGAGGCCGATGATTACGCCCCGTTCTGGCTGGTCAGCCGTCACATGGACATCATGGAAGTTGAACGCAACGCCACCCAGTTCATCAACGCCCCGCGCCAAGCCTTGTTGCCCCTATCCTATGAAGCTCAAGCGCGCGCAGCGGCTGATGGTATCGACACCAAGGAGCTGATGCGCAATCTCATCCTGATGGATGGGGCCGAGCATAAGGCCTATCGCGATATCACTCAGGCCTATTTTACCCCTAAGGGTTTGGTAGCGGTAAAAGACACGATCGAAGACCTTGCGGCCGAATTCATCAGCCGCATGAACCAACCTGAAGGTGAGATCGACTTTGCCGAAGTCGCTATGGCTTTCCCGCTGCGTGTCGTCATGTCGATGTTGGGGGTTCCGCCTGAAGACGAGCCAATGATGCTGCGCCTGACCCAGCAGACCCTTTCCAGTCAGGATCCAGAATTCCAGACCGAAGGCGGAGCACGCCGGGCCATGCTGGAAATGTACGATTACTTCAAAAAGATTATCGACGATCTGCGCATTACCCCCAATGACACCCTAGCCAGCGTTATATCAAACGCCCGAATCAATGGTGAACTGCTGCCAGACCGTGACGTTTTCGGCTATTTCAACATTGCCGCCACTGCCGGGCATGACACCACCAGTTATGCACTGACCACCGGGACCTTGGCCTTCCTGCAGTATCCAGAACAGCTAGCCAAGCTGCGCGCCGATCCGGCGTTGATGCCGCTGGCGGTAGAAGAAATCCTACGCTGGACCACCCCGGTCAAGCATTTCTGCCGCACCGCGGTGAACGATTGCACAGTTGCTGGGAAAGCTGTGAAAGCCGGTGATTTGCTGCTGCTCAGCTATCCCTCGGGCAGCTTTGACGAAGCGATCTATGAAGATCCCTATACCTTCCGCATCGATCGCCGACCCAATCGCCACCTTGCCTTTGGGACTGGGCCGCACGTTTGTCTGGGTCAATATCTGGCACGGATAGAGCTGTCTTCGTTCTTCAGTGAGTTGCTAAAGACGGTGGAACATATCGAGCTGGCCGGCACTCCGCGCATTGTCGAAGGCAGCTTTGTCGGCGGCGTGAAATATCTTCCAATCCGCTATCGCTTACGCTGACCGTTTAAGGGCAATATACTGCTGGAGAGCCTGACATGAATTTTGAATTCTCGCCAGAACAGCGCCAGCTTCGCGATCAAGCACGGCGCTTCTTTGCCGAGCAATGCCCACCAGAAACCGTTCGCGCCGTTCTGGATGGACAGATAGGCCATCATGCACAGCTGTGGCAAAGCATGGCTGATATGGGCTTTATGGGAGTGACTATCCCAGAGACCTATGGCGGTTTGGGGCTTGGCTATCTTGAGCTTTGCGTGATCGCTGAAGAATGCGGCCGTGCTTTGCTGCCGTTACCATTTTCTTCTTCCGCCTACCTTGCCACCGAATTCCTTCTGATAGGTGGCAGCCAAGAACAAAAAGACCGCTGGTTACCCCTTCTTGCCAGCGGCAAGGCAATCGGCACATTTGCCTATGCCGAAGGTTCCGCAATGGTGACGGCCTCCAGCATCACCGCTCGGTATGCGGCAGGCTATCTGCACGGGGTCAAGTTGCCTGTCCCTGATGGGTCACATGCCGATTTTGCCATTGTGGCAGCCAAAGCTGATGGGCGTGAAGAGCTGTCACTCTATGCGGTAGACCTGAACGGCGATGGGGTTGAGCGCAGCCCACTGGCGACAATTGATCCCACCCGGCACCACGCCCAAATTACCTTTGCCGCAGCGCCAGCCGAACCGCTTGGCCACACCGGCACGGGAGAAGCGATGATTGCCGCCGTTTATGATCGTGCCGCTGTGCTGTTTGCTTTTGAGCAATTGGGCGGTGCTGATTGCGCTTTGGCAATGGCGCGCGATTATGCCTTGGACCGCAAGGCATTCGGCCGGGCAATCGGTTCATTCCAAGCAATCAAACATATGCTGGCGAATATGTATGTTGCATCAGTTTTGGCCCGCTCAAATTGTTATTATGGCGCCTGGGCACTTTCTACCCATGCCGATGAATTGCCCGGCGCAGCTGCAACGGCGCGAATATCGGCGACCCAAGCCTACCAATTGTGTGCCAAAGACGCAATCCAGGTGCATGGCGGCATGGGCTTTACCTGGGATTTCGATTGCCATTTACACTATCGCCGCTCCCATCTTTTGGCTGTAAACTTAGGCAGTCTGTCGCAGTGGGAAGACCAGTTGATAGACCATCTGCAAGCAGCGAAGCAGCGTGATCTGGGGAGCACCGCATGAACTTTGACGACACCCCTGAACAGGCCAATTTTCGCGCTGCAGCCCGTGCTTGGATCGCCGCCTATGCGCCGCACCACCTAGAGGCTGAACTGCGCACTGCCGCTGGCACCGGCACGGCGGGCATCAAAAGCGTTGATCCGGTGGAAGCCGCCAGGTCTTGGCTGAAGGCCAAGGCATCGGCTGGCTATGCCTGTCCATCTTGGCCGCGCGAATTTGGCGGGGGCGGTCTTTCGCCGATTGAACGGGTTATATGGCAGCAGGAAGAGGGCATTTTCGGGCAACTGAATGGCATTTTCTCGATTGGTCATGGCATGTGCGGGCCAACCCTAATGTCTTGGGCATCAGATGAACAAAAGCTTCGCTTCCTTCCCCCCATGGCCATGGGTGAGGAAATCTGGTGCCAGCTATTTTCCGAACCCGGCGCGGGTTCTGATCTGGCAGGGCTGAACACCCGAGCAGAACAAGCCAGCGATGGTTCGAGAGATTGGATCATCAACGGTCAGAAAATTTGGACCAGCGCGGCCCATCTTGCCAATTTTGGCTTACTGATCGCACGCAATGATCCGACAGCGGTGAAACACAAAGGCCTGACCATGTTTTTCCTCGACATGTCGAGCCCCGGCATAGAAATCCGCCCTATCCGGCAGGCCAGTGGCCAATATGGCTTCAACGAGGTGTTCTTTACCGATGTGCGTGTTCCCGATGCGCAGCGCTTAGGGGCACCCGGACAAGGCTGGGAAGTATCACTGACCACCTTGATGAACGAACGCCTATCAATCGGAGCGGCTATAACCACAGGCTTTGACCAAATATTCGCTTTGGCTAGTCAACTTTATGCCTCGGATGGTCCGCTGATTGCCAACCGCGCCGTGCGATCCAAGCTTGCCAACTGGGCAGTGCGCGCCAGTGGTCTGAAATATACCGCGATGCGCGCAGTATCCGCCATAGCCCGCGGCGATACGCCAGGACCTGAAAACGCAATTGGCAAGCTGGTTGCCGCGTCTCTAAATCAGGAAATCGCCACCTTTGCGATCGACCTTCAGGCTGAGGCAGGAATTATCACTGACCCTGATTTGGCAGCGGCCCAAGGCCAATTCCAAGCCATGCTGCTGCGCTCACCCGCAATGCGAATTGAAGGCGGGTCAGACGAAATCTTGCGCAATATCATTGGCGAACGCGTCCTTGGTTTACCCGGAGACATCCGGATCGATAAAAATGTGCCCTTCAACCTGATAAAAGGATCAATCCAGTGACCCAATCCATAAAGACTGTAGAGCGGCTGATCGCAGCCTGGGAATCTCTAGACCCTGAAGCCGTGTCAGCTTGCTTTGCCGAAGATGGCCAGTGGCACAATATGCCCTACCCCCCTATTGATGGACGCGACAAGATTACCGCCGCTGTCGCCAAATTCCTGGCCGATACGCTGGTCTGTCGTTTTGAAATCCGTCACATGGCAGAAATCGCCCCCGGGATTGTCGTAACCGAAAGAGTCGATATTTTTCAAAGCAAGGCCGGTCCCGAAATGCGTCTACCGGTGATGGGAATTTTTGAACTGCGCAACGGGGTCATCCAAGTTTGGCGCGACTATTTCGACAGCGCTCCTTTCACTCAAGCCTAAGCGCCAAGCTACTTCTGTTTTACACAGGCAAGTCTTGCGCAATGACGGCCTTTCACCTAACAGGTGTAAGCACAATGCGCATCCGGCTGTCAGCTCCTATGCTGCGTCCGGCAGAAGCACGGCAGAGGAGCTATTTCCATGACCACGAATACGGGCCGCTTGGCCGGCAAAGTTGCCATCATCACTGGCGCCAGCACGGGTTGCGGCCCGGTTATGGCGAAATTATTTGTTGAACAGGGAGCCAAAGTTGTCATGGCCGCACGCCGTGAAGAACTGGTTGCTGCTGCTGCCAAAGACATCGGCCCTAACGCCATTGGCATGCGCTGTGATGTGACCAACGAAGCCGATGTGGCGGCAATGGTTGATCGCGCCATGACCGAATTCGGTCAGGTTGATATCATGCTCAACAATGCTGCGGCCCCCGGTCAAGACAAATGGGTCTGGGAACAGACAGTTGAAAACTTCAACGCCACCATCGCCATCGATCTAACCGCGGCCATGCTGTGCTCACGCGAGGTTCTCAACCGCTCAATGCTGGAACGCGGCAAAGGAACGATCATCAACTTCTCGTCGACGGCCGGTTGGATGGGCATGGTTCGCAAATCACACTACACCTCGGCCAAGGCTGCGCTGCGCGCTCTGACCAAGACCATCGCGTTAGAAGTTGGTCCCAAGGGCATCCGCTGCAACTGCCTGGTTCCAGGTTCGATCGAGACCGAACTTTGGATGAACTGGGGCCGGCGAATGGCGGCTGAGGCCGGTCTGAGCTATGAAGACTGGAAGCTCAAGGTCCTCGAAGGTTCGCCGCTGCGCGCTATTGCCCAGCCCATAGACATCGCCCATTTGGCTCTTTTCCTTGCCAGCGACGAAAGTCGGATGATTACCGGCCAGTCGATCAATTGCGACGCCGGCGGCTACATGGTCGGCTGAGGGAGCAAGACACATGACACAATCAATCGAACAGCGCCTTCAGGCACTAGAAGATCGACAAGCCATCTATCAGGTAATCTGCGGCTATGGCTATGCGGTTGATGGCCTCAATGCCGCTGCCGTGGGTTCATTCTATGAAGATGATGGCGTCTATGCCGTTGGCGATATCGGAAAGATGGAAGGGCGCGAGAGAATTGAAGCAATTACCCGCGATCCAGGCCATCTGGCTTTAGTTGCTGCTGGCTGCGCTCATATTTCCACCCTGCCCTATGTAGTGATCAATGGCGACATGGCGATTGCCACCTGCCATACTATGGTCAACATGCATGGTGAAAATGGCTTCTTCATAGGCCGCCTCAGTGCATCACGCATTGAATTGGCTCGCCAGGGTGACGGCACTTGGAAGATTGTTTATCGTCAGAATTACATGCTGAACGGCGGCCCTGCCGGTTCGCAACTGCTCGCACGGCTCAATGAAGGCCCCCAGGCAGCCTAAATGATTGGCTCCCGGCATATCAAGTGCCGGGAGAAACCTTTTTTTGATTTGGAGTTCACGCATGAAATTCACGATGGACATACCAGTTGGTGTCATCACGCCGGGCGAGTTTCAGACCGCCGCTGCGGTTGCCGAAATGGCACGGGCAATGGAAGCCGCTGGTATCGATGCATGCTATGTGACAGACCATCCCGCACCTGATGCGGCTTGGCTAAAACAGGGCATGGGCCATGATACGCTTGATCCGTTCACTGCCTTTGGCTTTGTCGCTGCGGCAACGACTACCCTAATGATGCACACCAATATTTTGGTGATGGCCTATCGCAATCCTTTCCTGACAGCCAAAGCCGCAGCCACCTTGCAGACCCTTTCAGGCGGCCGCCTCATCCTGGGCGCCGGCGCGGGTTATCAAAAGGTTGAGTTCGAAGCTTTGGGCGTCGACTTCCACAAGCGAGGCAAGTTGTTCGATGAAGCGATCGAAGTGCTGCACAAGGCTTGGGCCGGTGGCGCTGTAGTCCATGAGGGCATGAATTTTAACGCAGTTGGCAATGAACCGCGCCCGGCGCTGGCCTCACCTCCGCCGATTTGGATCGGTGGCGGCAGCGGCAAGGCAGTCGAACGCGCTGCCTTACGCGGTGATGGCTGGTCTCCCTTCTTTGCTGCCCCCACAATGAC
>JBEGLE010000023.1:0-2951 GCA_041183725.1 Pseudomonadota bacterium
ACCACACGAAGCCCGGCACCAGGTACAGCACCGGAATGTCGAGCGGCGGCAGCCAGCCACCCCAGAACAGCGTGGCGTTCAACGCGCACATCAGCAGCACGTTGGCGTATTCGCCCAGCCAGTAGAGCGCGAAGCTCATCGAGGAATATTCGGTCTGGTAGCCCGCGACGAGTTCCGATTCCGCTTCGGTCAGGTCGAACGGCGCGCGCGCCGTTTCGGCCATGCCGGAAATCAGGAACATCACCCACATCGGGAACAGCAGCGGATTGAACACAAAACCATTCATCAGGCCAACATGCAGATGCTGCGCTTCGACAATGGTCTTGAGGTTGAAAGACCCCGCCCAGAGCACCACGCAGATCAGGATAAACCCGATCGAAACCTCATAGGAAATCATCTGCGCCGATGCGCGCATGGCCGAAAAGAACGGATACTTTGAATTGGATGACCAACCCGCGATAATCGTGCCGTAAACCCCCAGCGACGAAATCGCCAAGACATAGAGCAGGCCAACATTGATATCGGCCAAGATCGCGCCTGAATTGAAAGGGATTACCGCCCAAGCGAGCAAAGCCACCGTGAAAGTCAGGATCGGTGCCAGCAGGAACAGGCCCTTATTGGCCGCCGACGGAATAATCGTCTCCTGCAAGGCCACCTTAAGGCCATCCGCGAACGACTGCAGAATGCCCCAAGGGCCAACCACGTTGGGCCCACGGCGCAGCGCCATAGCGGCCCAGATCTTGCGATCGGCATAGATCACCATGGCCACGCTCAGCATCAAAGGCAGGGCAATCAGCAGAATTCCGCAGATCGTTGCCAGCCCCCAAGCCCATTCATAGGACAGGCCCAATGATTGGAAAAACGCGGTCATTCTGCCGCCTCCGCCAGTGCTTCACCGTGGACCAATTCCGCCGAGCAGCGCTGCATCGTCGCGCTGGCGCGGGCAATCGGGTTGGTGAGATAGAAATCCTTGATTGGATAGGCGCTGATCGCGCCTTCAGCTTTGGCCTTGCTCGCCTTGGGCAGCGCCCCATACGGGACCAAGCCTTCAACCCCAAGCGCGGGAACCGCCGCCACCATGGCGCCGCGCAGTTCAGCGAAGCTATCAAAACCCACGCTTACGCCCAAGGCATCGGCCATGGCGCGCAGGATCGTCCAGTCTTCACGGGCATCACCGGGGGCGAACACGGCCTTATCGGCAAACTGCACCCGGCCTTCGGTATTCACGAAAGTCCCGGCCTTTTCGGTAAAAGCTGCGGCCGGCAGGATCACATCGGCGGCATGGGCGCCCTTGTCACCGTGATGGCCGATATAAACGACGATGGCATTGGCGAACTTGGTATAGTCCACTTCATCGGCACCCAGCGAAATCAGCATCTTCGGCTTGGCCGCGACCAGATCGGCAATGCCGCCCGGTTGCGCATAGCCCAGCATCAGCCCGCCCATGCGGCTCGCCGCCATATGCAGCACGTTAAAGCCATTCCAGCCATCGCGTACCAGCTTATACTTGTCAGCCAGTCCCAGCAAAGCGCCAAGCGCTCCCTTACCCAGTGCCGCACCGCCCATAATAATCGCGGGGCGCTGCGCCGCAGACATGGCATCCGCCACATCCTTGGGCAGCTTGTTCAGCACCGAAAGGTCTTCACCCAAGAACGTTGTTGGGAAAGTTGTTTCCCACTGCGGTCCCAGCACAAATACCTTGGCACCGGCCTTAGCCGCCTTGCGTAAACGGGCCTGAACCAGCGGCGCTTCCCACCGCACGTGACTGCCAACGATCAGGATTGCGTCAGCGGTTTCTATACCGGCAAAGGTAGAGTTGAAATTCACCGCCGCAAGGTTTGTGCAATCGTAATCCAGCCCCGTCTGGCGACCTTCAAGCAGATTGGAACCCAGCGCGCCCGCCAAGGCCTTGGCCGCGAACATCGTTTCACAATCGACCAGATCGCCAGCTACCACGGCCACGCCCTTGCCGGGCTTCACCTTGCCGATGAAACCAAAGGCTTCTTCCCAAGTGGCGGCAACCAGTTTTCCATCCTTGCGCAGCCAGGGCTTATCAAGGCGGCGCTTGGTCAGGCCATCAACCTGAAAGCGGCCCTTATCAGACAGCCACTCTTCATTCACATCATCGTTAACCCGTGGCAAAATCCGCAGTACTTCGCGGCCACGCGCATCCAAGCGGACATTGGCACCGCATGCATCGGAAACGTCGATAGACAGGGTCTTCTTCAGCTCCCATGGACGCGCTTCAAAGGCATAAGGGCGGCTAGTCAGTGCGCCAACTGGGCACAGATCAATGACATTGGCCGACATTTCATGGTGTGCGGCGCGTTCCAAATAGGTCGTGATCTGCATCGCTTCGCCGCGATAAAGCGCGCCGATTTCATCCACCCCGGCGATCTCTTCCGAGAACCGCACACAGCGGGTGCAATGGATGCAGCGGGTCATCGTTGTTTTGATCAACGGCCCCATGTACTTTTCGGTAACCGCGCGCTTGCTTTCATCATAGCGCGATTGGCCACGACCATAGGCCACGGACTGGTCCTGCAAATCGCACTCGCCACCCTGATCGCAAATCGGGCAATCGAGCGGGTGGTTGATGAGCAGAAACTCCATCACCCCTTCGCGTGCCTTGCGGACCATTTCGCTGTCGGTGCGAATGACTTGTCCCTCACCCGCAGGCAGGGCGCAACTGGCTTGCGGCTTGGGCGGACCGGGCGAAACTTCGACCAGGCACATCCGGCAATTGCCGGCGATCGACAGCCGCTCATGATAGCAAAAGCGCGGGATTTCCTTGCCCGCCAGTTCGCAGGCCTGCAGGACAGTCGCGCCTGCGGGAACTTCGAGTTCAACGCCGTCTACGGTTACCTTTGGCATTACTCGGCTGCCTCCCGAACAGTCTCAGCGATCCGGCGTTCCAGCTCGGGGCGGAAGTGCTTGATCAAGCCTTGGAT
>JBEGLE010000024.1:0-3465 GCA_041183725.1 Pseudomonadota bacterium
CCCACCAGGGTGGTGACCCCCAAGGGCGTCAAGACTGCCGCCAATCGCGTGCTCATAAATCTGCACGGTGGCGGTTTCTCGATGTGTGCCGACGCCTGCGCCATTCTCGAATCCTTGCCGATTGCGGCAGTGGGCGGTTACAAGGTAATCAGCGTCAACTATCGCCAGGGGCCAGAAAATCACTTTCCCGCCGCCAGCGAGGATGTTGCGTCCGTTTATCGGGAATTGCTCAAAAAATATAAACCCAGCCAGATTGGCATTTACGGCTGCTCCGCAGGCGGTGCCCTATCCGCCCAGGCTGCAGCTTGGTTTCCCACGCACGGCCTGCCCCAGCCCGGAGCGATCGGAATATTCGGCTCCGGCGCAGTACGCTTCGCGGCTGGTGACTCCGCCTATTTCTCTGGCTATGCCGATGGGGCCTTTCCGCCGCCGCCCAAGCCCGGAACGCCTCTTTCGCCCATGATGAAAACGATGATGTCCTATTTTGAGGGTGCCGACGCTAACGATCCGATGATTTCGCCCGCAAGCCATCCCGATGTGCTGGCGAAATTCCCACCGACACTGCTCATTACCGGCACCCGCGCACCGGATATGAGCCCGGCTGTTTTCACCCATTCCCAATTGGTGAAAACAGGAATCCCGGGTGATCTCATCGTGGGTGAGGGCTTGGGGCATTGCTACATCTACTCAGCCAATTACCCCGAATCTCAAGACGCCTATGCTGCAATTGCAACGTTCTTCAAAAAATACCTGCATTAAGACCAATCAGGCAACGCATAATGAGGAATGCCGCAATGCGCAGGGCGGGGCTATGCCGACTGAGGTAGGCACGCCGCTCGAACAAGAACCTTTCCATGCCGATGCCATCATGTCGTGATTGCTTGACGATAAAGCCAAACAAACCAGCATACAAACCGGCCAAAACTTCTTCCGGTAGTGTTCAGGGCCTAAAAAATTATGCCTCTGAGGCCCTACCTCGCCGCCTCTATCAATTGGGGGCTGGGGATATTTGCCAGCTCTGCTTGCCGGGGGCAGAGCGGGGTGTCACATCCGTCTTGCAATGGTAACCCGCAGCCCAGCTTCTCCGCGCCGCGATAAGGACGGCAAGCTAGTCGCGGTTCTGGGGCCGACCAATACCGGCAAGACCCATCTCGCAATCGAGCGGCTCTGCGCCCATTCCTCGGGCGCCATTGGCTTTCCCCTGCGGCTTTTGGCGCGCGAGGTCTATGATCGGGTCTGTGCGATCAAAGGGGCGCATCAGGTTGCCCTGATCACCGGCGAGGAACGTATCGAACCGCCCGGTGCCCGCTGGTTGCTATGCACTGCCGAGGCTATGCCGCTGGATCGTGATCTGGCCTTTATCGCGCTGGATGAGGTTCAGATTTGTGCCGATCGGGATCGTGGCCATATCTTTACCGATCGGCTGCTGCATGCGCGCGGCCGTGAGGAAACCATGCTGCTGGGATCGGCAACCATGGCCCCCATGGTCCGCGCACTGTTGCGGCAGGCCGAGATTATTAGCCGCCCGCGTTTTTCTACCCTGACCCATGCTGGCGCCCGCAAGCTGTCGCGCATTCCGCCGCGCAGTGCGATTGTCGCCTTCAGTGCCGAGCAGGTCTATGCTGTCGCCGAATTGCTGCGCCGGTTTCGCGGTGGGGCAGCCGTGGTGATGGGGGCGCTATCGCCACAAACCCGCAATGCCCAGGTGGCGATGTATCAATCGGGTGAGGTTGACTATCTGGTCGCCACCGATGCGATCGGCATGGGGCTAAACCTCGATTTGGACCATGTGGCCTTTGCCGGCCTGTCCAAATTCGACGGCCAGCGCCAGCGGCGGCTGACCACGGCGGAAATGGCACAGATTGCCGGGCGCGCAGGCCGCCATCACCGTGATGGCACTTTTGGCACGCTGGCAGGCACCAAGGGGCATGATGCCGCATTCACCCCAGAAGAAATCTACGCCATCGAGGAGCACCGCTTCCCCCCCGTGGCGCGCCTGTTCTGGCGCGAGGCAGAGCCGCGGCTTGATAGCCTGACCGGCCTGATTGACGATCTGTCAGCCGCGCCCGATCGGCCCGAACTGGCCCCCGCGCCCGAAGCGATTGATCTGGCGGTCATGCGCCGCTTGGCCGAAGATCCCGACATTGCCGCCACGGTGCGCGGCCGGGCCGCCGTGGCGCGGTTTCGCGAAGCCTGCACCCTGCCCGATTTCCGCCAGCAAGGGGCAGAGGTTCACGCGCGGTTCGTGGCCCGCCTCTGGCAAGACCTGCGGCGCGGCGCTCTGCCCACGGACTATGTGGCCGCCCGCATTGCCGAACTGGACAATCCTTCGGGTGATATTGATAGTTTGCAGGGCCGCATCGCGGCGATCCGCAGTTGGTCCTATATTGCCCAGCGGCCCGATTGGGTTATGGCCCGCGCCGAAATGGCCGAGCGGGCCAAGGGGGTTGAGGCGCGGCTGTCAGATGCCCTGCACGCCCGTTTGACCGAGCGCTTTGTCAATCGGCGGCTATCGGTGCTGATGAAGGGGGCGGGGGCCGATGCAGCGCTCTTGCCGGTAACAACCAAAGGAGAGGACATTTTGGTCGATGGAGAGGCGATAGGCAAGTTGGAAGGCTTCCGCTTTAAGGTGGATCCCAAAGCCCATCATGGCGATCATAAAATGCTGTTTGCTGCGGCCGAGCGTCACCTGCCACAATTGTTTGCCGAGCGCGCAAAAGTGTTGGCAGAGGCAATCGCTGCGGGATCTGCCGGGCTGATCCTGCGCGACTGTGCCATCCTGCATGACGGTGAGGTTCTGGCTCGGTTGCAAGTGGGGCGCAGTGTGCTTAGCCCCCTGTTGCAAATCGACCGCACCCTAGAGGCAATTCCCCAAACCGAGCGCCAAATTCTGCGCGATAGCTTGGCCGCTTGGCTGGAAACCTGGCTCACTTCATTAAAGGCGCTCGCCCGGCTCGATCAGGCCAGCCGCGAAGAACAAGGTGGCCCAGAACTGCGCGCCTTGTTAATTCGTCTGGTGGAAAATGGCGGCATTCTGGTCCGCGAAGGCAGCGGGCTCGATGCTCTGGAACCCCCGCAACGCAGTGCCTTGCGCCGACTGGGCGTGACAGTGGGCGCGCTTGATATCTTCGTACAACCTATGCTGCGCCCCGCCGCGCAGGCAGCTTGGCAAGAACTGGCCGCCCTGCGCGGTCAGCGGGGACAGACGGTTCCCGATGGCATGCCCGCCGTTCTGGCCGATCCGCGCAAACCGCCCGCCGGCTATCGCCGCATCGGCACCCAAGCCCTGCGGGTCGATCTGGCAGAACGCTTGCTGCGTGCAGCCCATGAAGTCCGCACCGCCAAAGGCCGCCGCCCCTTCTGGCTTGATGAAGCCATGCCGCGATCAATGGGCTTAACCCCAGAAAGCACCACCGCGCTATTTCGCATGGGCGGCTTTCGCCCACATCCCGCCCGCGCCATGGC
>JBEGLE010000025.1:0-7260 GCA_041183725.1 Pseudomonadota bacterium
TGCCCACGCTGATCAGGAACACGCCCAGTGCCAGCCCTTTAAACGGGGCAATAAGGCTTTCCACCTCTTCCAGATATTCGGTTTCCGCGATTGCCAAGCCGGCGATCAAGGCTCCGACTATGGGGGAAAGGCCCGTGGCGGCGGTGGCCAAGGCTGAGACGATGACCACCAGCAGGCAGGCTGCCAGAAACAGTTCAGGGCTTTTGGTGCGGGCCGCCTGATTGAACAAACGCGGCAAAACAAAGCGCCCCGCCGCCAATAACAGCGCCACTACGACGGCGCCCAGCCACAGGGTGTGCCATAGGCTATCGGCATTTTGCCCCGTACCATCGCGGCTCATGGCGCCCAGCAGAAAGATGATTGGCACCAGAGCGATATCTTCAAACAGCAGAATCGCCAGCGCTGCCTTGCCCACCGGGGTCCGGCTGTCGGTAATGCGTAAGACCAGCGCGGTTGAGGAAAGCGCGAGCGCAAGCCCCAGTGCCAAGGCTGTTGGGGCGGAATTGCCCAATGCCACCAACCCACAGGCGATCAGCACTGCGCTACCAGCCAGTTCCAATCCGCCGGTTACAAATAATTGCCGCCGCATGGCCCAGAGGCGGCTGAAAGATAGCTCTAGCCCCACCGAAAATAGCAGCAGAATAATGCCAAATTCGGCAAAGGGTTCCAGCCGGTGCGGGTCGGATATGGTCAGATGCTCAAGCCAGGGATAGGCCGCCACCTGTGCACCCAGGCCAAAGGGGCCAACCAGCAAGCCCACCAAGATAAAGCCAATCACCGGGGTGATACGAAACCGCGCAAAGACCGGAATCACAATCCCCGCCGCGCTCAGCACAACCAGGGCATCGGTTAGGGTTGGGGAGGTGGAAAGATCAGCAGCCATGCCTGTGGCTTAGGCTAAGCACGCGGGGCTTGTCACGTCCCAGCCGCTATTGCTGATACAAAAACGGCGGCACCTTGCGGGGCCGCCGTTTTGTTAGGGATGAGACAGGTTTTAGTTCCAGCTCTTCATCGCCGCTTCAAGATTGGTGACGATTTCTTCGAAGAAGCCTTCGGTGGTCAACCAAGCCTGATCGGGGCCGATCAGCAGCGCGAGATCCTTGGTCATCTTGCCGCTTTCCACGGTTTCGATGCAGACGCGTTCAAGCGTTTCGGCAAATTTCACCACGTCGGGTGTGTTATCAAATTTGCCGCGATACATCAGGCCGCGGGTCCAGGCGAAGATCGAGGCGATCGGGTTGGTGCTGGTCGCCTTGCCTTGCTGGTGCATACGGTAGTGACGGGTAACCGTGCCGTGCGCGGCTTCGGCTTCCACCGTCTTGCCATCGGGCGAGAGCAGAACCGAGGTCATCAGGCCAAGCGAGCCAAAGCCCTGCGCCACGGTGTCTGATTGCACGTCGCCGTCATAATTCTTGCAAGCCCAAACGAACTTGCCCGACCACTTGAGTGCCGAGGCAACCATGTCGTCGATCAGGCGGTGTTCGTATGTGATGCCAGCCGCATCAAACTTCGCCTTAAATTCCGCCTCGAACACTTCTTCAAACAGATCCTTGAAGCGGCCATCATAGGCCTTCATGATCGTGTTCTTGGTTGAGAGATACAGCGGCCAACCGAGGTTAAGCGAATAGTTCATCGAGGCGCGCGCAAAATCGCGGATCGAATCGTCAAGGTTATACATCGCCATGGCAACGCCGGCGCTGGGGAACTTGAACACTTCCAGATCCAGTGATTCGCCGTTGTCGCCATCAAACACTAGGCGCAGCTTGCCGGGGCCGGGGATCAGGGTGTCGGTGGCGCGATACTGGTCACCAAAGGCGTGACGGCCGATCACGATGGGATCAGTCCAGCCCGGAACCAGACGGGGCACGTTGGAAATCACGATCGGTTCACGGAATACCACGCCGCCCAGAATGTTGCGGATCGTGCCGTTGGGCGACTTCCACATTTGCTTGAGGCGGAATTCCTCAACGCGGGCTTCATCAGGGGTGATCGTCGCGCACTTTACGGCAACGCCATATTGCTTGGTGGCATTAGCGGAATCGATGGTGATCTGATCATTGGTCTCATCGCGCTTTTCAACCGAGAGATCGTAATACTTCAGATCAACGTCGAGATAGGGCAGGATCAGCCGTTCACGAATCCACTGCCAGATGATGCGGGTCATTTCATCGCCGTCCATTTCGACGACGGGATTCAAAACCTTGATTTTAGCCATGTCCAAACCTTCCGGGGGATTCAGTTAATCGCGTGTTCCCTTAGCAGGGAAAACCTGAAGGGCAAGGCGCAGTGCCATCATCTGAGACAGGGCCAATAACCCTGCAAAATTTCTTTCACCGCATTGGTAAAACGCTACAAAGCTCTAAACGCGCGCCGCAGGGGCGCGCTATAAGATATAAGGGACCAAGCGATGCATCTGGAAGGCACCCCCTCTGATGATCTGCCGATCGTTCTCGGCACGGGGCAGGAAACTGGCCAATTTGTGTATATCTCGCTCTCGATGCGCGAGCCTGCTGGCCGCGATGCTGAATATATCGCATGGCATTCCCTGGATCATCGCCCTGAACAGCATCGCCTGCCACAATTGCGCCAGTCACTCCGTGTTGTAGCCACCCCTGCCTGTCGTCAGGCGCGTGCCGCCAATGCCGTGCCCTTTGATGGCATCGATCATATTATGACTTATCTGTTTTCAGCAGAAGACGGCATGCCGGGCTTTTATGAATTGGGTCATGAATTGGACAATGCTGGGCGGATGCCACTGCGTCTTCCTCTGGTGGGCTTTGTGACTGGCGATCTGGCTGGCAAAGTGGCTGCGCCGCGGGCAGTGGCAGGGGCTGATGTTATCCCTTGGCGGCCAAGCCTGGGTATCTATCTGATCATAGAGCAGGGACGTTCTTCAGCCGCTGATTTGGTGCAGGTGCCCGGTGTGGCTGGCGTTTGGTGGTATCACCTCAACGCCGTGTCGCGTGACGATCTGGGCGAAGTTGGCGATTTGCAAGTTACCTATTGCTACCTTGATGCCGACCCTGTCGAAGTGGCAGGGCACATGACTCAGGTGATGCAAGACCGCTGGCAGAGTGGTGCCGTCAAGGGGCTGTTTGCCTCACCATTTTACACCATAGTTCCTTTCGCCTGGGATCACCATCTGCCTTGAGTGCATGGAGTATCCCGGCGTGGGTATCGAAAACCAGGCAGTCTTGCTGTTTTTTAGCCCGATGAAAGGCTGGCCGCCCGCATGACCTACACATTGATCACCGCCAATCGGAATTATTCAAGCTGGTCGTTACGGCCTTGGGTGCTGATGAAGGTTCTGGACATTCCCTTTGTTGACCGGCTGGAACCTTTCACCAAGCCCGACAATTACCGCGAATTCCGTTCCTTTTCGCCCACGGGGCAAGTCCCGTTGTTGATCGATGGGCAGCGGCATATTCCGGATTCGCTGGGTATCACCCTCTATCTGGCCGATCGCTATGCTGGGATCTGGCCCGAAACAGAGGAGGCGCGGATTTTTGCGCAAAGTGCTGTGGCGGAAATGCACGGTGGCTTTGGCCATTTGCGCAATGATTGCACGATGAACGTTGGTGTGCGGGTTCAGCCAAAGCCGATGTCCGAAGGGCTGCGGCGCAATGTGGCACGGGTGCGCGAATTACTGGAAACCGGCCTTGATCGGTTCGGCGGTCCGTGGCTGGCTGGCGCTTCATTCAGCGCAGCGGATGCCTTCTATGCGCCCGTGGCCTATCGCATCCGTACCTATGGGCTTGATGTTGGCCGGGGGCAGGCTTGGGTTGACCAGATCTTGGCCCATCCGGCGATGCTGGAATGGGAGGCCGCCGCCTTGGCTGAAGATTGGCGCGAGGCGAGCCACGAAGCTGAACTGCACGAAGCCGGCACAATCACCGCCGACTATCGGGCATAGCTACTCGCATCTTCAGCGCATTATGAATAAGTTTATAACGCGGTAGACAGGGGCAGTTTCATCGCACTATCGCGTTGTACATGGGGGTAAATTATGGCCACAAATATCCAGATTAAGCATCAGGCATCAGGCTTAGTCAAAAATGGTAAGTACGGCTTTAGCTGGACTTATCTGTTTTTCGGCTGGTGGGTTCCTTTGATCCGCGGAGAACTGGGTGTCGCAGCACTTCACCTTCTCTTTACATTTTTCACATTGGGGCTGTGGCAGTTTGTTATGCCATTTTTGTATAACCGCCAATATATGAGCCGCATGCTGACAACAGGCTGGCAGCTTGCTGATACGGATGAAAACAATCATCGCGCCGCTGCTGCTCTTGGCATCGCAGGCTATTAAATTGTCTGATTATGGGGCCTTAAGGGGCCCAAACAGCTGTTTGCACCAATTCCAGCACGCTAGAAACGAAAAACCCCGCATCGCTGCGGGGCTTTTTGTTTGAATGGTGGGCGTAGCAAGGATTGAACTTGCGACCCCTACGATGTCAACATAGTGCTCTACCACTGAGCTATACGCCCGCACCATTCAGGTTCTGCCCAGAGCCGTCGCCCTGGGCAGGGGTGGGCCAATAGACAGGGGGCGCTCGCAAATCAAGAACCGATTATCATTTGTCTGGGGGCTTTGACTCCGGCGGTGATCCGGGCCAGCCAAACCCTATGGGTGGTCCCGATCAACCGGCAAACGATTCGCAGAGCCTAGAGCGTGGGGCAATTCCCGGTGCTCCGGGGATTTCAGCATTTACCCTGCAGCAGGCACAACAGTCTGCCATCCCCATTGTGATCGCAGTGCCCCATGCGGGCCGAGCTTATCCGCAGGGCTTGGTGAAGCGCCTACGCAACCCCGGCTGCGTGGTGACCCGGCTAGAGGACCGCTATGCCGATAAGCTTGCCGAGCGGGTTTGCGCGGCCACGGGGGCTGCCATGTTGGTCGCCCAAGCCCCGCGGGCGATGATTGATCTTAATCGGCATACGGCAGATATTGATTGGGATATGTTCGCCGACCGGCCTGTTGAAAGCGGCTTGGGCAGCGTTTTGGGTATGCGGGCACGCAGTGGTCTGGGGTTGATCCCCCGCCGCTTGCCAGGCGTTGGCGAGCTGTGGAAAGGGCCGCACAGCCAAGCCGAGTTGGCTGAGCGGGTGGCGCTGATCCATCAGCCCTATCACCAATGCTTGGAACAAACTCTGGCTGATCTGCGCGATCGGTGGGGCGCCGCCTTGTTGCTGGACCTTCATTCCATGCCGCCGCTGCCCCGGCACGGCGGGCAGGCACGCATCGAATTCGTGGTTGGCGATCGCTTTGGTGCGGCCTGCCACGGAGCGCTTGTTGCCTCGGCATTTGCGCATTTTTCACAAGCCGGCAGCGTGGCGGCGCATAACCGGCCCTATGCCGGGGGCTATGTGCTGGAGCGGCACGCACAGCCGTCTGCCGGGCTGCATGCCATCCAGCTAGAGATTGATCGCACATCTTATCTCGACATGCGCCTGAGCGAACCGGGGCCGGGTTTTGTCGATACCGTGGCCGTGCTGGTTGGCTTGGTGCAAAGGTTGGCAGGCGAAGTGGCCAGATTAGGGCGGCAGGACCGCAGGGCTGGCGCTTGGTCTGAGGCAGCCGAATAGGCGATAAAAAACCACCTCGCGCCGTGCACGAGGTGGCCAAGGTTCAGGGAGGTGGCGTGCTTGCGCACACCAGCCCGAATTAAGCCATGAGGGGAGCTTAATTCAGGCGCCTCAATTTCTATGCCTGAACCGAGGCAATTTCAACCCCGCAGCCAAAGCCGCGGGGTTGAAGAAAAACCTAGGTTTCCCTAGCGTCAGGCGTTGCCAGCAGCTTCAGGAACCGCGACCGGACCCTTGCCGACTTGGACCTGACGGCCAAAGATTTCGCGAATCAGTTGCAGCGAGAACAGGTGGGCATAGATCAGCGGCAGAATGCCGTTCTGGTTCCAGCCCCGCAGCACGTCACCGCGCACTTCGCGCAGCTTGGCTTCGTCAATCATCTTGAAGCCACGATAGACGAAGGGCTGTTCAGTGCCTTCCTGCTGCACGGCCACTTCGCCGTCCATCAACAAGTTATGCTTTTCCAGTTCTTCAACAAAGTTCTGGGTGCGCTGGCCCGCTTCTTCAAACTGGCGGCAGAAATCGAGCAGCCCCTGCGTGGTGGCGCTGGGTGCTTCGCCGTCGAACAGGGCATTGCCTTCATCGCCTTCGCCCACCAGATCGCAGGTCGGATCAAAGCACAGCGACAGTTCTTCGCTGTCGGGGCGCAGCTTGGCGAGCAGGAAGGGATAACGGCGGACATAGGCCGGAACATAAACGTTTTCGGTCAGCTTGCCTTCGTCATCAACGAAAACATTCACGCCTTCGTTCAAGCCCATCAGCGCCAGCGGCACAGGATTATCACCAGCCGAGAAAATGATCGGGAAGTGACGCGCCGCATCGGGGAATTCTTCGGCTGTCAGCGGCACGGCATGCTGGGTGGTCAGCCAGCTCGCCTTGTCGGTCTGGCGGCTCTTCCATGTGGCATGGTCACGGCTGTTGAGCGGCATGAGATCCTGATAAAACAGGGGAAGGGCAGCTTGCGGCGCACTGGCCATGATAGAAACTCTCCGTTTGTCGTTACTGCGAAAGGGGGTGCATTAGGCGCTGGTGGTGCGCGGCGCAAGGTTCACCAGTTTGCCGGGGTTCAAGAGGCCCTGCGGATCGAGCGCCTGCTTGATCGCCCGCATCATGTTCAGGGCAACCGGATTACCCAGCCGCTCCAGTTCAGCAATCTTGATCTGGCCAATGCCATGTTCAGCCGAAATCGAACCGCCCCATGCCGTAACCATATCGTAAACCTGCCCGCTGATCTGCTTGGCTTGGCCTGAATCCCACAAGGTTTGGCCAGCCCCCTTGGGGGCAATGACATGAAAATGCACATTGCCATCGCCCAGATGGCCAAAGGCAACCGCCTCGGTGCCGGGATGGTCTGCTTCTATCGCGGCAATGGCATAGTCGACAAAGTCGGGCATTTTTTCCACCGGCACGGAAATATCGTGCTGCACCGCCGGGCCTTTGGCGCGTTCGGCCGGGGCAACCGATTCGCGCAGCAGCCAAAAAGCCTCGGCTTGGGATTCGCTGGTCGATAGGGTGGCATCTTCCACCAGCCCGGCCGCGAATGCAGAGGCGATCATAGCCTCTACCCGATCACGCAGGCTGCTGGCCCCGGCCGCATCCGCCACCACTTCGATCAAGACATGCCACGCATGGCGATCGCCTAAGGGGGCACGGGCATCGGGCAGCAGATCCAGCACG
>JBEGLE010000026.1:0-7322 GCA_041183725.1 Pseudomonadota bacterium
TTCACTATCCAGTGCCACAGACATCTCCCCTCGGCATAGGCTGTTTCATTAGCTGGCTACGGCTCTGGCACAGTTTTCCGCGATGGCGGCAACAAAAAGAGCGCTAAGCGGATCAGGCAGATCTTGGCCCATGGCATTGATTTGCAGAAACCACGCTCCAAGAATATCATTGCCCTTAAGCTGAGCCATCATTGTTCCCCTCAAATTGGTCAGCGCGGCGCAATATCAAAATCAGCATAGTCTGGCTGCGCCAACTGGGCCCTAAGTTCGCTGAGGGTGATTGGGTTAAGAGTGGGAGTTCCAGTCTTGTCGAGATACCAACTGACACAGCCGCCCGAACCCCACACCGACTTTCGCGCCAGTTCGCGCACACCTTCCAACCAGTTCTGGCTGGCCGTTTCGCTGGGGGATAGCATCACGTTCTCGCTCACGATCTTGTCGATCAGTTGCATCAGATAATCGGCTTGCGCTTCAACAATCCCGATCACCGATGAGCTGCCGCCGGGCGAATAAGGGCCGTTGATCAGCAGGAAGTTGGGCATATGAGGGATGGTGACTGAGTGATAGCACAGCGGCAAGTCCTGCCAGACCCTATCGAGTGTTTTCCCCTCTACCCCAGTCATTTGCATGGGACGCAGATAGGCATGGGCATCAAAGCCGGTGGCATAGACCAACACATCAACCGGGTGAAGTATGCCGTCCTTTGTCCGCACCCCGGTGGGCTCAATCTGGGCGATGGCATCGGTTACAACGGAAACGCCGGGCTTTTGGATGGCATCATAAAACCCGTCAGAAAACACCAGCCGTTTGCAGCCCACAGCGTAATCAGGGGTTAATTTGCGGCGCAGTTCGGGATCACGGATAGTGGCCAGCATATCGATGCAAACCTGATCGCGCGCGGCGCGCGCGGCGTTGTCGCCGATAGTTGCTTTGCCGCGTGCCTCTGTTTCGCTCTGTAATTGCAGGAAATAGCGTTTCCAAAGCCGGGGCGAGAGACGGAAAGCCAGCCTGCGCCACCACGGGTTCGGGGTATTCTTAACCGGAAATACCCATTGTGGGGTGCGTTGAAACACCGTGAGTGCAGGAACCGCGCCCGCCAGCTTTGTGATGATTTGGGTAGCGGTGGAACCAGTGCCGACCAGCCCTACGCGCTTGTTTGCCAGATCGACTGCGCCATCCCATTGGGCGGTGTGGAACTGTGCTCCAGCAAAGCTGTGCGCCCCAGCAATTGTAGGGATTGTCGGATGGTGAAGCCGGCCTGTGGCGGCAATGACCACATCGGCATGATAGATGCTGGCGTCTTGGCAAGTGAGCCGCCATGCTCCGTGCTCAAAGGACGCGCTCACCACCTCTTTGTTGTATGCGATATGTGGCAAGACCCCACAGCTCTCGGCAACGCCATGGTGATATTTCCATATGTCCGCCCCCTTGGCATAGCGGGTGGGCCATGCCGGGTTGCGGGCAAAGGAATAGGAATAGAGATGGGCGGCAACATCGCAGGCGACGCCGGGATAGACATTATCCCGCCAGGTTCCGCCCATCGTGCTGGCTTTCTCCAGGACGGTGAAATTGCGATAGCCCTGTTCCAGTAGCTTGATCGCCATCAGCACTCCGGAAATCCCAGATCCGATGATGATAAAGCGCGTATTCTTGCCTGCCACGCTATCCCCTTACGCTTGTCTTACCCTCTTTATCTGAGGGATGCGACAAGGTGAAGCGAAAGCACCCAAAGCGGGCAGTGGGCGTGTTTTAGGCTGAACACACATCTATGACCGCGCGCGCCAGAGCTTCGATCGTCAGCTCGCTTTCGGCCGCGTTCAGGGCTATCGCGGCGGACGGGGCTTCGGCCACCATGGCGCAGGTGCGGTCTTGGGCAAAGGTACGGCAGCCGGCATCGCGCATCAGTTTCAGCCCCTTGGCCCCATCTTCGCCCATGCCGGTTAGCACCGCGCCCAAGGCGGGAACTGCGGCGCGGGCAATCGTGCCGAACAGCAGGTTGGCCGAAGGGCGAAAGCCATCGATCGGATCGCGCTGAACCAAGCGCAGCTTGGGCGGCTGTCCCGCTTCAAACACGGTGTGTCGTTCTAGATCGGCAGAGACATAGATGACCCCTTGGGTCATGGGGGCGCCGTCGCTGGCGGCCATTACACTGCATGTCAGATCGCGGTCGAGCCGGGCGATGAAGGCTTTGGACAGCGCTGGTTCGCTTTGCAGCAGGATCACCGTTGGCGGGCAGTTTTCCGGATAGTTAGCCAGCAGCGTGCCCAAAGCATCGATCCCGCCCAAAGAGGCGCTGAGCGCCACGATATGGCCATTCCATTCAAACGGCACGTCGGCGCTGGCGGCCGCCACCGCATTGGTTTGCGCACTACCGCCAGATGGACGGCGCGGTTTGTCCATAATGTTGCTGTTGGCAGCGGCCAGAACGATCTTGCCCAGCTTGCTGACATCCTTGGCAAATTGTTCTGGGGTGGCTTTCAGTGGCTTGGGAAAACATTCCACCGCGCCCAATTCATAGGCTTTCAGCGATGTTTCGGTACCCGCTTGCGTCAGGCTGGAGAGCATGACCACGGGCAAGGGGTTGCTGCCCATGATTTCTTGCAGAAATTCGATCCCGCTCATCCCCGGCATTTCGACATCGAGGGTGACGACATTGGGCTTAAGCTCGGCAATCTGGCCGCGGGCCTCGTCGGCGCTGGCGGCCGTGCCCACCACGCGGACATCTTTTGACTGCTCCAGAATATCGGCAAACAGCGCGCGCATCGCTGCAGAATCATCGACCACGAGAACACGGGCTTCGTGCATGTCTGCGCCCTTCCTTCCAATTTGGCTTGCGCCGATTGGCGCGGGGTTGGGAATTTCCCCGCAGGCTTAACGCGAAATGTGCAGCAATATGCTTATCGCTGCTAAGGGGTTCGCCGTATGGCAGAGGCCCTCGCGGCACGGCACGATCCAGCCACGGATATTCCCATAGGCCCATTCCATGACCGTCTTAACCGGTTCTCCCTAAGGTTTGCTCAGGCACATTCCGGCAGCCCACGCCTGTTTCAGGCTTTGCTTCTTGGGGATCAGACACGGCATGAAACGATTAGATGAACAGGTGGGCGGGTCGATCAGCAGCCGTGCCCAAGCGGTGAGCATTCTCGTGATCACCTTGGTAACGCTCTGTGCCGGGATTGGCTTGGGTGCGGCGTTCAGTGCGATTGGGATTGAGCGGGATCTGGATTCCGCCAATCGCATTGTTCAGCGGCAAATGCGCGCCGATATGCGCCATGACACGATCTATGGTGATGTTTCCGCCGCCCTGGCATCCCGTGATCCCGCCTTGGGGATTGATCGCACAGAGCTTTTGGCAGCCATGCGCCAGCACGTGATTGAATTTCGCGAGAGTGTAACAGAGGCGCGCGGCTTGGCGGGCAGCGGCAAGGCAGGAAAAGAGCTGGATTCGCTGGTCGAACCGATCAACGAATATGGCCAAGCGGCCGAAGACATCATGGCGGCGATTGATCATGATCCCCCAGCCGTAGCATCCCGCTTTGCCAAATTCCGTGCGCATTTTGATGATATTGAAGGCCGCATGGATCGCACCAGCACCGTGATCCAAGCCGTATCGCAACGCCAAAAAGATCAAGGGCAACGCGCCAGCAAGTGGTCGATCATTGCCCTGACTGTGGTGGGGTTGGCCATGGTTGGGGTCGTGTTCTTAACTTCACGCGCTATTCGGCGCTTTATCATCCGGCCATTGCTGCAACTGAGTGACGTTGCCGCGCAATTGGCGCGGGGGCAATATGACAGCCTGATCCCCGGCACGGACCGTAACGATGAATTGGGGCAATTGGCCCGTGGGCTCGAGACCCTGCGCGTGGTGGGCCGCAACAAACAATCGCTGGAATCAGCCTTGGGCGCGGCAGTCCATTCGATCCACACCGGATCACGCGAAATTGCCAATGCCACCAACGATCTGGCCAATTCGACCGAGGCCAGTGCTGCGGCAATTTCCAGCACGGTAGAAACCATGGCCACGACCACGGCTGGACTGCGTCATACCGCCACCCAGGCGGATGAAGCGAGCCGGACCATGGAACTGACCCGCGATGATGCCATCCGTGGCAAGCAGGTGCTGAGCGATACCATTGTGGCGATCCATGACATTGAACGCAGCGCCCATGAAATCAGCCAGATCATCGGGGTGATTGAATCGATTGCCCTTCAGACCAATCTCTTGGCGCTTAATGCCGGGGTAGAGGCGGCCCGCGCTGGGGAATCGGGCCGGGGCTTTGCGGTTGTCGCCAATGAAGTGCGCGCCCTTGCGCAGCGCTCAACCGAGGCAGCGCGTGATATCAGCAGCCTGATCAGCACCAGCGCCGAGCAAGTTGAAGCCGGTGTGCGACTGGCGGCAGAAAGCGGCGAGGCATTGGAACGGATCGTCGCCCGTGTCGCTTCTGCCGCAGGCTTGGTTCACGGCATCAGCGATTCCGCCAGCCAACAAGCCGGGGATCTGGAACAGGTTAACTTTGCCATGCACGACATGGGGCGCGTGACGCAGCAGAATGCGGCCATGGTCGAACAGTCGCGTTCGGCCTGCAAGCACCTCGCCAACGAAGCGGATGAACTCAATGCCCTGATCGGTGCGACCAGCGCCTCTGGGGCCGCGTCATCATCGCTTTATCATTGATTCGGCAGGAGACTTGCCATGAGCCAGCGTTTTGAAAATCAACTTCCCTACTTCGGCATTGATGGCCGAACCCGCCGTGGCTTGGCCCGGATTGCGCCCTTTGTGGCCCGTGCGGCCCCGGCTGCGCTGAGGCGGCTTTATAACGGCCTTGGGTCAAACCCCGAAGCCGCGCGGCACTTCCCTTCGGAAGAGGCCATGGCCGGTGCGCAGGCGCTGCAATTGGAACACTGGCAGGCGCTGTTCAGTTCGCGCCTTAGCGAAGCCTATATGGACCGGGCCATGGTGGTCGGCCGGGTTCATGCGCGCATTGGGCTGGATTATGGCCTCTATTTTGGTTCCTATGCCCATGTGCTGGGCGACCTGCTGGAAAGGCTATCGCGGCGCGGATGGCGGCGCTTTTTGCCCGGCGCACGGCGCGATGGCCGGATCGCAGCTGGACTGGTGCGCGCCGCGATTTTTGACATGAATATTGCCATCACCATGGTCAGCGAAAACGTCTTGGACAATGTGGCGCGAGCGACATCGGCGCTGAATGGTGGCGCGGGCGAGATTGCTGCGGCATCCGATGATTTGGCATCGCGGTCCGAGCGGCAGGCGCGTCAGGTGCATGATGCGGTGACGGCTGTGGCGGAAGTCAGCGCCTTGGTGCAACAAACCGCCACCAGCGCGGCAGAAATGTCGGTTGCAGTGGGTGCGGCCCGAACCGATGCCCAGCGCGGTGATAGCATTGTCGCCAATGCTGTAGCGGCGATGGACGGGATTGAGCGCGGGTCCCAGCAAATTGGCCAGATCATCACTCTGATCGACTCCATCGCCTTTCAAACCAACCTTCTGGCGCTCAATGCCGGGGTGGAAGCGGCGCGGGCGGGCGATGCAGGTAAGGGTTTCGCCGTAGTCGCCACCGAAGTGCGCGCCTTGGCGCAGCGTTCGGCCGAGGCAGCCAAAGACATTAAGGAATTGGTCAACCAAAGCTCGCGTCAGGTTGAAGACGGGGCCAAGCTGGTGCGTGAAACGGGCGAGGCGCTGCAATCGATCGTCGCACGCATTGCCTCGATCTCTGGCCTTGTCACCGATGTCGAAGCGGCTTGCCAAGTGCAGGCTGATTCCATCGGCACGGTGAATGGCACTTTGGCTGGGATTGGCGAACTGTCGCAGCACTATGCCGCGATGGTTGAGGAAACCAGCGCGGCATCACGCAGCCTGTTTAACGAGGTGCAATTGCTCTCGCAGATGGTGCAGCATTTTTCCTATGCCACGCCGGGGGAGTCTGATTCCGCAGCTACGTCCTTATCGGCCCCAGCGCATCATGCCCCCGTGCAGCATGATCTTGCTGCTTAACCCTGCGTTCTGCCTCAGATTCCAGAGGAAAATTTGATGGATACTGTCCGTAAATACCGGCTTGCCGCTTGGGTTCTGGTGGGCATTACGGTTGTGTGTTTGGCCTTTGTGCAATTGCTGATGACCCGGGTCAGCTTTGGCGGGGCGCTGCATGTTCGCCAGACCGAAACTGCCGATCTGATCGCCGATATTTTGCCGCCGCCGGCCTATATCATCGAACCCTATTTGGTGGTCACCGAAGCGGTAGAGAACCCCAGCGATGCCGAAGCCCAGGTGGCGCGGCTGGCGCACCTGCGCGGCGAATATGCGGCACGGCGCGATTACTGGCTGAAATCGGATCAGCCCGCGGCAATCAAGGCGCGGGTGGCCGAGGCCAGCCGCCTCGCGGATCAGTTCTGGGGGGTGGTGGATCAGCACTATGTCCCCGCCATTGCCCGCCATGATGCCGCCGCGGTGCGCGCTATTCATGATAACCAGTTGCGCCCACTCTATTTGCGACACGATGCCGAAATCCGCAAATTGGTTGCGGCCGCGCAGGATCAAAGCAAGGCGATTGGCAGCGAAGCCGCCAGTGTTCTGTTGTGGACACGGGTGCTTAGTCTGCTCAATGCCCTTGTCCTGATCGGGGCGATCCTGATTGGCGGCCGTCTGATTGTGAAGCGCGGGCTTGAACCGATCGCCCATGTGGTAAGCGAGGTGGAAAAGGGCTTGGCCGTGCTGGCCGCTGGTGATCTAACCTATCGCCTACCGCCCGACTTTGCCGCCGAATTCATCGGCCTGCGCGAAGGCTTTCATCAGACCCTCACCCATCTGGGGGAAATGCTGCAAAAAGTCGCGAGCGGGGCTGACAGCGTACAATATGCCGGGGGTGAGATTCGTCTGGCCTCGGTTCAGTTGTCAGACCGGACCGAGCAACAGGCCCAAACCTTGCAGCAAACCGTGGTGGCGATGAACCAGATCACCGAAACCGTCGGCCACACCGCCGAAGGGGCAGGACAGGTGCGCCGCTCGGTGGAAGAACTGCACAAGCTGGCGGAAAACGGCGGCGCGGTGGTGCACAATGCGGTGGGGGCAATGAGCGCGATTGAACGCTCTGCTGGGGAAATCACCAAGATCATCTCGATGATCGAGGCCATCGCTTTTCAAACCAATCTCTTGGCGCTTAACGCCGGGGTTGAAGCTGCGCGTGCGGGGGAGGCGGGCAAAGGCTTTGCCGTGGTCGCCAATGAAGTGCGCGCCCTTGCCCAGCGGTCGTCCGATGCGGCCAAGGAAATTGCCGCGCTGATCACCGATTCTGCCACCCATGTGC
>JBEGLE010000027.1:0-6024 GCA_041183725.1 Pseudomonadota bacterium
GGGCGCACCGCGCTGGACTATGCCCAGCTTTCCGGCGCGACCATGCTGGCGAACGAACTGATCGAGGCAGCGAAATCCGCCAAGGTGAAAAGCAGCCGTTCCTATGGTCCGACATTTTAGGAGGGCATGATGGCCGTTGCAGATCTGTCACTGTCCGAAATGCGCCCACTTTTGGCGGCGCAGGTTGCCAAGGAAGCCGCCTTTGATGGCTGGACTATGGCAGCGCTGGACAATGCCGCTGCGGCGCTGGGCCTTGTTCCGGCCACGGCGCGGTTGGCCTTTCCCGGTGGGGCGATCGATATGATTGATGCCTGGGTGCTTTCAATCGACGAAGCCATGGCAGCGACCTTGCCCGTCGAAATGCTGGCCAGCTTGCCGGTGCGCGAACGCATTCGCCGTTTGGTGCAGTTCCGGCTTGATCATGTGGCCCATCAGCGTGAAACACTGCGCCGGGCCTTGGCGATCTTGGCCATGCCGCGTCATCTGGCGCGTGCGGTGCAAATGGGCTGGCGCAGCGCCGATGCCATGTGGCGGTTGGCTGGTGACCGTGCGACCGATTACAACCATTACACCAAGCGCGCGACCCTGGCCGCAGTCTATGCCGCGACCCTCTCGGTTTTTGTTGGCGATAGCAGCGATGGGGCAAGCGAAACCGCGGCTTTTCTGGATCGGCGCATTGCCGGCATTATGCGTTTTGAAAAAGCCAAAGCGCGGCTGACAGCTAACCCAGAACTGCATTTCAGTCCGGCACGGTTTTTGGGCCGCCTGCGCTATCCATCGCGTTAGGACGGCTTAGGCTAATTTGACCTAGGTCAATTATTGCGAATGGCTTGCAATTAGCGCAGCAATCTGCAAGCTGAATGCCATGACACTCGATAGCCTGCCTCTTGGCCAGAAGGCCCAAATTACTGCGGTTGACTGGTCTGTGCTGGTTGCTGAGGAGGCACAGCGTTTGCAGGCCTTGGGGCTTGATGTTGGGGCTTGGGTATCGGTGGCCCATCGCGGAATTTTTGCTGGGCGCGATCCCTTGGCGATCACCATCGGCCGGATGACCGTGGCCTTGCGCCGGGTTCATGCCCGCGCCATGCACGTCGAAGTGGCGGCTCTATGAACAGCCCGCGTCATGCCGCCTTGGTTGGCAATCCCAATGCCGGAAAAAGCGCGCTGTTCAATGCTCTGACGGGGGCGCGGCAAAGGATTGCCAACTATCCCGGCGTGACGGTTGAACGCAAATCGGGGCGCTTGGTTCTGCCCAATGGGCAGGCCATAGAACTGACCGATCTGCCGGGTTCCTATGGCCTTGATGCCACCAGTCCGGATGAGGAAGTGACCCGCAAGGTGATTATGGGCACTTTGGGCGGTGAGGCCGTGCCTGACGTGCTGGTAATCGTGCTGGATGCCTCGAACCTTGAACAGCATCTGGTCTTTGCGCAGGAAGTGATCGCGCTGGGCCGCCCCACCGTGGTGGCGCTGAATATGCTGGATCTGGCCGAGCGCGATGGCTTGGTGATTGATGCCGGGGTTCTGGAAAATGAACTGGGCGTGCCGGTGATCCCGACCGTGGCGGTGCGGCGCAAAGGGCTTGATGCTCTGGTTACGGCGATTGCCGGGGCTAACAGCGCGCAGCCAGCGGTTAATCACGCCCATGTCAGCCAAACAGAGCGCCGCTTATCGGCCCATGCCATGGCAGCGGCGGCGATCCTTTCGGAAACCACGCGGCACCGCATGCATGCGCGGATGGACCGCTTGCTGTTGCACCCATGGTTGGGGCCACTGATTCTTGTTGCGCTGTTGTTCGTGGTATTTCAGGCGGTGTTTGCTGGCGCTGCGCCCTTTGTCGATGGGCTTAACGCCGGGATTGCGACCCTGGCCGATACCGTGCGCAGTGCCTTGCCGCCTTCGTTGCTGCGTGATCTGCTGACCGATGGGGTTATCTCAGGGGTTGGCTCGGTGATCGTCTTCTTGCCGCAAATCCTGATTCTGTTCTTCTTCCTGCTGGCGCTTGAGGCTTCGGGCTATATGGCCCGCGCCGCCTTTTTGATGGACCGGCTGATGAGCGGGGTTGGCCTTTCGGGGCGCAGCTTTATTCCGTTGCTGTCCAGCTTTGCCTGCGCCGTGCCGGGGATCATGGCAACCCGATCAATCACCGATCCCAAAGACCGGCTGACGACGATCCTGATCGCCCCGATGATGACCTGTTCAGCGCGGTTGCCGGTCTATGCTGTGATCATCGGCGCTTTCATCCCGGCCCGCAACGTGGGTTGGGGGATTGGTCTGCAAGGCTTAGTGTTATTGGCTCTTTATGGCGCGGGGATTGTCGGGGCGATGCTGGTCGCCTTGCTGCTCCGCCGTTCGGTAACCAAGGGCGATGCCAGCGGGTTCATCATGGAACTGCCCAAGTACCAACTGCCGCGCGCCAAGGACCTGCTGTTGGGGCTGTGGCAGCGTGCGTGGATTTTCCTGCGCCGGGCGGGCACGATTATTTTTACCGTCACTGTGGCGCTCTGGCTGCTGCTGAATTTTCCCCGCGCGGCAGAGGGAGAGAACCAGATTGATGCCTCTTTCGCTGGCCATATCGCCAATGGCTTGGCCGTGGTGGTGAAACCGATTGGCTTTAACCGCGATATTGCCCTGTCGCTGATCCCCGCCATGGCGGCGCGCGAGGTGGCGGTCAGTTCGCTGGCGACAACCTATGCGGTGGATGCGGGCCATGCAGCCGATGCAGGCGGTGATGAAACGACTGATCATCAGTTATCAGGGCAGCTTGCCAAACACTGGAGCCTGCCCACGGCTTTGGCCTTTTTGGCGTGGTTTGTCTTTGCTCCGCAGTGCATGTCGACCATCGCGGTGACCCGGCGTGAGACGAATGGGTGGAAATGGCCCGCCTTCATGTTGCTCTATCTGTTCGCTCTGGCCTACATCTTCGCGGGAATCACATACTGGAGCGCGATCGCGCTCGGGCTTTAGCAAGAGGGAATTCATGGCAGGCAGCGTCAACAAGGTCATCTTGGTCGGCAATCTTGGCGCTGACCCAGAGGTCAAGTCATTCCAGAACGGCGGCAAAGTGTGCAATCTGCGCATCGCCACCAGCGAATCGTGGAAAGATCGCAACACCGGCGAAAAGCAGGAGCGGACCGAATGGCACAGCGTTGCCATCTTTTCCGAAGGCTTGGCCGGCGTGGCCGAGCGGTTCCTGCGCAAGGGCAGCAAGGTCTATATCGAAGGCCAGTTGCGCACCCGCAAATGGCAGGACCAGCAGGGGCAGGATCGCTATTCGACCGAAGTGGTGCTGCAAGGCCCCGGCGCGGTGCTGACCATGTTGGATGGCGCCCCCGGTGCGGGTGGCGGTGGTGGCCAGCGTGCTTCTGGCGGCGGCGATTGGGGTGCCAGCTCTGGCGGCGGTTCGAGCGGCTTCGGCGGTGGTGCGCAGCGTCCAGCAAGCAGTGCCCCCAGTGGCGGCAGCTTCGGTGACGATCTGGATGATGATATCCCGTTTTGAGCCTTGATAAGGGAGGACACGTTCCTGCGCGTCCCCCCTTCTTAGCTGCTAAACGGGCGCCACATTAGTGATGCTGCGCCATCACTTGCTAAGATCGCTGAACAGGCTGCGGTAATAGGTGATGCCCGGACGGATGTTGGATAGATGAATCCGTTCATTCAGCCCGTGTGAGAAATCATCCGAATCCTTGATGAACACCGGGCTCGCCCCATAGCTGGCAACGCCATTGGCGCGGAACCACATCGAATCTGATGCGCCTGATGCTTGCGATGGGAAAACCGGTACACCGGGCCAAGCAGCTTTCATCGCCTTGCTCACTGCCGCGATGAAATCGCCCCGCATGGGCGAGGGGTCGGTGGCCACACTCCCTTCGGTAACATCGGTGAAGCTGGCTTTTGGTTCAGCAGCGACGTGTTGTAACTCGGCCATGATGTCAGCCGGTTTGTGTCCGGGGAAAATGCGGCAATTGATATTGGCCGTGGCGCGCTGTGGCAGAGCATTTTCAGCATGGCCGCCCGATAGCATGGTCGGCACGCAGGTGGTGGCGATCTTGCCTACATAGGCCGGATTGGCGCGTAGCAGGGCAATGGCCGCGGCGTCTTTGGGATTGGCCGCAAAGGCGCGCATGGCGGCGGCCAGCGCCGGATCGGATTCAAACTGGGCGGCCTGTTCAAAGAACGCCTTGGTCAGTGGCGAAAGTTCGGGGGTGAAAGAATAGGCGCCAATGCGCGAGAGCACGCCTGACAGCTGGACAATCGCGTTCTCAGGCCGGGGGGCAGAGCTGTGTCCGCCGGGGTTGGTCACTTCGATGCGGAAATCGGAATAGGTCTTTTCCGCGCCCTGCCAGGTCCAGAACAGCGGCTTGCCGCTGGTTTCATCAAAACTGCCACCACCGCCATCAATATTGATGACAATATCGGCATCCGATAGTTTTTCGGCAATGATCTGGCCGGTGGCCATTGCCGTTTCTTCATCGCCGGAAAATTCCAGAACGATCGAACGACGCGGGCGATAGCCTTCTTGGCGCATGGCGATCAGCGTGGCGGTGGCCAAAGCGGCATCAAATTTCATGTCGCTGGCACCCCGGCCATAGAGATAGCCGTTTTCAACAACCGGGGTGAAAGGATCGCGCTGCCAATCCTTGGGGTTGGCTTCCACCACATCAAGGTGGCCTGAGATCACCAGCGGCTTCAGCGCGGGATCGCTGCCTTTCCAAGTGGCAATCAGATAGGTCGTGTCCTTTGCCGCCGTGATGGCAATATCGCCTTCCGACCAGCCCGCCGCGATCAGTGCATCCTTGATCGCCTGATTGGTTTCGCGGGTGCGGTTATCCGGCCCGCGCACCGAACGCAGGGCGATCAGTTGTTTCGCCAGAGCCAGCGTCTGGGCTTCGGCTTGCGGATAGATGGGCAGCGGCTTGGCCACGGCCGCACCAGAAACAGCCAAGAGTGAAGCCGCGGCAAACTGCGTGGCAAAGCGAAAACGGGGCATGAACTAACCTTTGGGGAATAATGAGCAATGGCGGAAGCTTAGGCATTCCGCACCCCGCCGCAAGCCCCTTGGCACAATTGCTGTTGCAATAGCGCTGCTCAGCGCCGCAGCAAGGCATTGCCGAACAGTGCGGATTAGGCGATAGGCACGCCTCATGATGATGATCACACCGGTTATTCTGTGTGGTGGCAGCGGCACCCGGCTTTGGCCGCGCAGCCGGGCCACTATGCCTAAGCCCTTCCTGCCCTTGGTCGGGGATCAAACCCTGTTTGAAGCCACGGTGGCGCGTTGCGGTGATGCTTCAATCTATGCCCCGCCGGTGGTGGTAACCGGAACCCAGCATCTTGCCCACGTCGAAAGCCAATTGGGGGCCCATTCAGGGGCCAGTGTGATTGTTGAACCTTCGGCGCGCAATACGGCGGCGGCCATTGCTTTGGCGGCGCTGCGTCTGCCCGCTGATGCGGTGATGTTGGTATGCCCTAGCGATCACCATATTGCTGATAGCGCGGCTTTCAGCGCCGCAGCGCAGGCCGCAGCCCGCTTGGCGGCGCAGGACTGGCTGGTATCCTTTGGCATTGAAGCCAAGACGCCAGAGACCGGTTTTGGCTATCTAAAGCGTGGCGCACAAATTGATGGCAGTGGCGGCTTTCGGGTGGCGCAATTCGTTGAAAAGCCGGATGCCACGCGGGCGCAGCAGTTTTTGGCCAGCGGCGACTATGCCTGGAACGGCGGCATTTTTGCCTTCCGCGCCGGGTTCTTTTTGGCTGAACTGGAAGCCCATCGTCCCGCGCTTGTTGCCGCAGCCCGTCAGGCTGTGGCGGCTGGTCAGGCAGAGGGATCGCGGTTTCATCCGGATGCCGATGCCTTTGCCCAGATCGCCAGCGAGAGCGTTGACTATGCAGTGATGGAAAACACCGCCCGCGCCGCCATGGTGCCGGCCGATATGGGCTGGTCAGACATTGGCAATTGGCAGGCCCTGCGCGACGCCCGGCTTTGTGATGACAATGGTAACACGGTAACGGGCCGGGCCGAAC
>JBEGLE010000028.1:0-9271 GCA_041183725.1 Pseudomonadota bacterium
ATGATCTGATCGCCGCGGCTGCTGATGCGCTGGATGCCAAAAAGCCGGTGCTGATCGAGCGTCCAGTGATCAACGTCAACCGCACGGTTGGTGCTATGCTTTCGGGCGAAGTGGCCAAGCGCTATGGCCATGGCGGCCTGCCGGATAACACCATCACCGTGAAGCTGGCCGGGGTTGCCGGGCAGAGCTTTGGGGCTTGGTTGGCCCATGGCATCACGCTGGAGTTGACCGGCGATGGCAATGACTATGTTGGCAAGGGTCTTTCGGGCGGGCGCGTGATTGTGCGCCAACCGGCCCATGTAAACCGCGAGCCAACCCAGAACATTATCGTCGGCAATACCGTGCTCTATGGCGCGATTGCTGGTGAAGCCTTCTTTAATGGCGTGGCCGGTGAACGCTTTGCTGTGCGCAATTCGGGCGCGGTCACCGTGGTTGAAGGCACCGGGGACCATGGCTGCGAATATATGACCGGCGGTGTGGTTTGCGTTCTGGGCAAGACTGGCCGCAACTTTGCTGCGGGCATGTCGGGCGGTGTTGCCTATGTCTATGACGAAGACGGCACCTTCGCGCACATGTGCAACACGGCGCAGGTCGATCTTCTGCCCATCACGCCAGCGCGGGATGAGGACGAAGGCACGGGCCGGCCACAGCAGCGCACCGTCAGCGCCTTTGATGCCGGCATGGGGGATATGCTGCGCCACGATGCCGAACGGATTAAGATCCTGTTGGAACGGCATCATCTGCATACCGGCAGCAAGCGCGCAGGCGCTCTGTTGGATGATTTTGACAAGGCCTTGGGCAAATTCATCAAGGTTATGCCGCGCGATTACGCAAAGGCACTTAGGCAACTCGAGACCGAGCGGGCTGATGCCGCTTCGGTAGCCGCGGAGTAAGTAAGATGGGCAAGGAAACCGGCTTCCTCGAACTCGATCGCAAGGACCGCACCTATGCGGACCCCAAGGCGCGTCTGGGCCACTACAAAGAATTCGTCATTCCGCATGCCGAGGGCGATCTGAAAGCGCAGGCCTCGCGCTGCATGAATTGCGGCATTCCTTATTGTCACAACGGCTGTCCGGTGAACAACATCATCCCGGACTGGAACCACCTGACCTATGAAGGCAATTGGCCAGCCGCATTGGAAGTGCTGCATTCGACCAACAACTTCCCCGAATTCACCGGTCGCATCTGCCCCGCCCCGTGCGAGGCGGCCTGCACGCTGAACATCACCGATCAACCGGTGACGATCAAATCGATCGAATGCGCGATCGTTGACAAAGGCTGGGAAGAGGGCTGGATCGTCCCGCAGATGGCACCCAAGCGCACCGGCAAGACCGTGGCCGTGGTTGGCGGCGGTCCGGCTGGTCTAGCCGCAGCCCAGCAACTGGCGCGGGCTGGCCATTCGGTAACCGTGTTCGAAAAGAACGACCGGGTTGGCGGGCTGCTGCGCTATGGCATTCCCGACTTCAAGCTGGAAAAGCACCTGATCAATCGCCGCGCCGCCCAAATGGAAGCCGAAGGCGTGGAATTCCGAACTTCAACCGAAGTGGGCGTGCATATCTCGGTTGATTCGCTGAAGCAGAATTTCGATGCGATTATTCTGGCTGGCGGTTCGGAAGATCCGCGCCGGTTGGAAATCCCCGGCGCCGAAATGGCGGGCGTCCGTCCGGCGATGGAATTCCTCACCCAGCAGAACAAGCGCAATGCCGGTGATGATGAACTGCGCGCTGCGCCGCGCGGTTCGCTGGTCGCCACGGGCAAGCATGTGATTGTAATCGGTGGCGGTGATACCGGCTCTGACTGCGTTGGCACGTCTAACCGTCAGGGTGCCGCCAGCGTGATCCAGCTTGAGATCATGCCCAAGCCGCCGGAAAAGGAAAACAAGGCACTGACTTGGCCCGATTGGCCGCTTAAGCTGCGCACCTCGACCAGCCATGACGAAGGGTGTGATCGCGATTGGTCTGTCCTGACCAAGCGCGTGGTGGGTGAAGATGGCACGGTTACTGGCCTTGAATGCGTCCGCGTTGAATGGGTGGGCGGCAAGATGCAGGAAGTGGCAGGCAGCGAATTTACGCTGAAGGCCGATCTGATCCTGCTGGCCATGGGCTTTGTTGGTCCGCGCAAGGCGGGCCTGCTTGATCAGGCCGCGGTTGATCTGGATGCCCGCGGCAATGTTGCGGCCAATGTCATTGCCTATCGCACCAGCGACCCACAGATCTTTGCTTGCGGCGATATGCGCCGTGGCCAGAGCTTGGTCGTTTGGGCCATCCGCGAAGGCCGTCAGGCCGCGCGTTCGGTGGATGAGGCCCTGATGGGGGTTAGCGAACTGCCCCGCTAAACTGGGCCTATCGCAAGACACGAAGGGCGCGGCGCAGGTCGCGCCCTTTTTGTTTGGTGCGGTCCGCTATCGACGGGGCGGCGATAAAGCCATAGAATGCCAACCTGTTCTGGAAGTGGGACAAGGATCACGCATGAAACCCGAAGCCCTTGCTATCGTAGCGATCTTTTCCACCTTTGCTGTTCTGGAAATGGTGCGCGGCAGCTTTTTTCGCAAGAAAGCCCAGACATCAGCCGATATCGGGGTGGAGCTGATTGGCACGCCGGTGCTGCTGCTGATTACCCAACCCAGCATTTTGGTGATGGCCTATGCCCTGATGGCTTGGGCCTTTCCCCAATCTTCCGGGGCTTGGTCAGGCCTGCCGCTGGCGGCCAAAATCGCCTTGCTGCTCGTGCTCGATGATATGATGCAATATTGGTGGCACCGGGCATCGCACAGCGTGCCGTGGCTTTATAACCTGCACCGCGCCCACCACAGCGGCGGCTATATGTCTGTGCGGATCACCTTTCGGAACAATCTGTTCTATTACCTGACCATGCCCAGTCTGTGGTTTTCGGGGGCGCTGATCTATTTGGGGCTGGGGCCGGTTTATGTTCCTTATGTAGTGATCAAACAGCTGGTGATCATGGCGGCCCATTCAGATGTGGCTTGGGATAAACCGCTTTACCGGATTGGCTGGCTATCGCCGGTGATGTGGGTGGTGGAACGCACACTCTCTACCCCTTCCACCCACAGCGCCCATCACGGCAAGCACAAGGCGGATGGCGTAACCCATTACAAAGGCAATTTTGGCAATCTGCTGTTTTTCTGGGATGTTCTGTTCGGTACGGCCAAAATCACCCGGCGCTATCCCGCCGCGATTGGCGTTGAGGATTTGCCACCGATTTCGGCGGCCGAGCAGCTCGCGTGGCCGCTGTTTCGCTCTGATGCCACGCGCATCCGATAAAGCCGCCGCACCTTTTGCGCTTCTGTGCTAAGGCTTGGGCCATGCCTGATCATCAAAGCTTCACCCTATGACCGCCACCCATGATGCCATCATTCTGGGTGCGGGGGCGGCTGGATTGTTTTGCGCCGCCCAAGCCGGGCAGCGCGGACGGCGGGTGCTGCTGCTGGATCATGCCGATCAGCCGGGCAAAAAGATCCTGATTTCGGGTGGCGGGCGGTGCAATTTCACCAATCTGGGCGTAGCACCTGATCGCTATCTCTCGCAAAATCCGCATTTTGCCAAATCGGCGCTAAGCCGCTTCACCCCGCAGGATTTCCTCAGCCTGATCGAGCGCTATGGTATTGCTTGGCACGAAAAGACGCTGGGCCAGCTGTTCTGCGATGGCTCTGCGCGGCAGGTGGTGGATATGTTGCTGGCCGAATGCGCGGCGGGCGGGGTGGAGATTGCGTGCGATACGCCGGTCGGCGCAGTGTCGCACAGCGATGGCCTGTTCCACCTGACGTTGCACGGCAAACCGGTGGCCGCGCCAGCACTGGTGATCGCCACCGGCGGCCCGGCAATCCCCAAGCTGGGAGCGACCGGCTTTGCCTATGAATTGGCCCGCCAGTTTGGCGTGAAAGTGGTGCAGCCACGCCCGGCCTTGGTGCCCTTGACACTGGGGGCAGAGGAATTGTTGTTCCGCGAACTGTCGGGCGTTTCGGCCGAGGTGCGGACGCGCAGCGGCAAAGTGGCCTTTCGCGAAGCGGCCCTGTTCACCCATCGCGGTCTGTCTGGCCCGGCGATTCTGCAGATTTCATCCTATTGGCAACATGGCGAGCAGATTGGCATCAATTTCCTGCCCGATCGCCCAAGCGGCTGGTTGCTGGCGGCCAAGGCGGCCCATCCTGCGGGTACACTGCGCCGTCAGTTGCGTGATAGCTTGCCAGAACGGTTGGCCGACCGGTTGGATGAACGGCTGGGCTTGGCGGGCGAGCTGGGCCGTCTGACGGATCGTGCGCTTGTACAGGCCGAGGGTAAACTGGGCGATTGGCCGTTCACCCCCACTGGCAGCGAAGGCTATGCTAAAGCAGAAGTGACGGTGGGTGGCATCAGCACGGCAGAGCTATCGTCAAAAACCATGGAAGTGCGGCGCGTTCCGGGCCTTTTCGCAATTGGCGAGGCAGTGGATGTTACCGGCTGGCTGGGTGGTTATAACTTCCAATGGGCTTGGGCGAGCGGCTGGGCTGCCGCACAGGCATTGTGAGCAAGCGCGGCACGCGGTAGGGCCATGGCATGATCCGTCTATCTGACCTTGCCCTGCCGCTTGACCATGCTCCGCAAGACCTTGAGGTTGCAGTTTGCGAGCGGCTGGGCATTGCGCCGCAAGCGCTGCAGCGCCTGACCATCGTGCGGCGCGGCAATGATGCGCGCAAGAAACACGCGATCCGGCTGGTCTATGTGCTTGATCTGGTGCTGCGCGATGAGGCCGCCGTATTGGCGGCCCATGCGGGCGACAGCCACGTGCGGCCCAGCCCCGATACGAGCTATCGCCCCCCGATTATGGCGCCAGCTGGTTGGCAAGGGGAACGGCCGGTGGTGATCGGCGCTGGCCCTTGCGGCTTGCTCGCGGCGCTGATCTTGGCGCAAATGGGGCTGCGGCCGATCATTATTGAGCGGGGCCGCGCGGTGCGCGAGCGGACCAAGGACACTTGGGGTCTGTGGCGGCGCAGCGAGTTGAAGCCAGAATCCAACGTACAATTTGGCGAAGGCGGGGCGGGCACCTTTTCCGATGGCAAGCTTTACAGCCGGATCAAGGATCCGCGCCATCTGGCGCGTAAGGTATTGACCGAATTTGTAAAAGCGGGCGCACCTGAAGATATTCTGACCGAAGCCCACCCGCATATCGGCACGTTTCGCTTGGTGACCATGGTCATGTCGATCCGTGAGACGATTGAGAATTTGGGCGGGGAATACCGGTTTGAAACGCGGGTAGATGACTTTGCGATTGAAACCGCAAGCGATGGAACCCGCCAGATCGTTGGGCTTATTCTGTCAGACGGCAGCACTTTGGCTGCCCGCCATGTGGTGGTGGCGGTGGGCCACTCGGCGCGTGATACCTTTGCCAAGCTCTTTGCACGCGGGGTGCATGCCGAGGCCAAGCCCTTTGCAATCGGGGTGCGGATCGAACATCCGCAAAGCTGGATCGATCGCGCCCGCTATGGCGCCAATGCCGGCAACAAAATCTTGGGGCCAGCCTCTTATGCCCTGAGCCACACCTGCCAGAATGGCCGCACGGTCTATTCGTTCTGTATGTGCCCCGGCGGTCGGGTTGTGGCGGCGACCAGCGAGGAAGGTCGCGTGGTGACCAATGGTATGAGCCAATATTCGCGCGCAGAATTCAACGCCAATTCAGGGCTGGTGGTCGATATCAATCCTGAGCGCGACTATCCCGGCGGGCCGCTGGCGGGGATCGAATTTCAGCGCAAGTGGGAAAGCTTGGCCTTTCAGGCGGGTGGCAGCAATTATCGCGCCCCGGGGCAGAAGGTGTCTGATCTGCTAGCGGGTCGGCCCTCGTCGGGCGATTTCGGTTCGGTGGTGCCCAGCTATCAGCCGGGGGTAACGCTGACCGATCTGTCGTTGTGCCTGCCAGACTTTGTGATGGAATCGCTGCGAGAGGCGATTCCGGTTTTTGGCCGCCAGATTGCCGGTTACGATCATCCCGATGTGATCATGACCGGGGTGGAATCGCGCACATCATCCCCGGTGCGCTTTACCCGTGGGGCCGATCTGCAATCGCTGAACACCCGTGGGCTTTATCCCGCAGGCGAAGGTGCGGGCTATGCCGGGGGGATTCTGTCTGCTGCGGTTGACGGGATCAAGGTTGCCGAGGCTCTGGCGCGAGAAATTGTGCCCGCTGCTCTATAACAGCGCCAATTGCCGGTCTGGTGCCAAGTCTGGTAACTGCCAATCAATCACCCCGCGCCCATGGCTGTCCAGAAAAGCATTGGCCTGGCTAAAGGGGCGTGAGCCGAAGAAACCCGCATAGGCCGAAAGCGGGCTGGGATGCGCGGCTGATAGGATCAGGTGTGGGCTGTCTGGCCCCAAGCCGGTGATCCGCTTTGCCGTGTCTTGGGCATGGTTGCCCCACAGCAGGAATACGCAAGGTTCAGCCTTGGCTGCCACGGCGGCGATGATGGCATCGGTGATGACTTGCCAGCCGCGCTTGGCGTGTGATCCCGCCTTGCCAGCCTCTACACTAAGCGCGGTGTTGAGCAGCAAGACACCCTGCCGCGCCCAGGCTTCCAGATTGCCATGGCGGGCAGGGGCTATGCCAAGATCGGCGCTACGCTCTTTGAAGATGTTCACCAAGCTGGGGGGAATCTTTACCCCTTGCGGCACAGAAAAGCTTAATCCCTGGGCCTGCCCCAGCCCATGATAGGGGTCTTGACCCAAGATCACCACTTTCACCTGATCCAGCGGGGTAAGGTCTAACGCCGCAAACCGCAGGCTGCGCGGGGGGTAAATCTGTTTGCCCGCCCGTTCTTCCGCCATCAGGAAAGCATCCAAGGCTAGGGCTTCTGGGCTGGCAAAGGCCGCTGCCAGTGCGGTACGCCAGGGTGCGGGAACGGCATCGCGTGCAGACATCGGCCACTCTTCCTTAAGCCGGGGCTTTCCACCGGGCCGAGATAGGCCTAAGCACTGCCGCGTTATGGCTGTCTATCTCCACGAAGAAGATCTCCCCGAAGGCGTATTGGCCGAAGGCCCCGTCGCTGTCGATACCGAAACCATGGGGCTGATTACCCCGCGAGACCGGCTGTGCCTGCTTCAGATTTCCGATGGCCGGGGGGATGAACATCTTGTCCGCTTTGCCCCCGGCAGCGCCTATGATGCGCCCAATCTGAAAGCGGTGCTGGCCGATCCGGCGCGGATCAAACTCTATCATTTTGCCCGCTTCGATCTGGCGGCCATAGAATATTATCTGGGGGTTACCGCTGGGCCGGTGTTCTGCACCAAGATCGCCAGTAAGCTGACTCGCACCTATACGGATCGTCACGGTCTCAAGGAACTGGTGCGCGAATTGCTGGGTAAGGAAATTTCCAAGCAGCAGCAGTCAAGCGATTGGGGCGCCGCCAGTCTGACCGAGGCCCAGCGCGAATATGCCGCATCCGATGTGCGCTATCTGCATGCCATGTATGCCATTTTTGTCGCGCGTTTGGCCCGCGAACACCGCACCGAAATGGCGCAGGCCTGCTTTGATTTCCTTCCCGTCCGCGCTCGGCTTGATCTGGCTGGCTGGTCGGAAAAGGACATCTTTAGCCACGAATGACGCCTAAGCCATGACCCAAGCCGCCGAACTTATGCGCAGCAACCGGCGTGTGCTTGCCCTGCCGGGCGGGCCGCACGATCGGTTGGTGCATTGGCTGGCGAAAGTGCTTCCCGGCGGGGTGGGGGTTATTCTGGCGATCATGATCGTGTCGCCGATGTTTCCGCGCGGCGAGGTTAGCTTTCTGCTTGATCGCAACAAAGTGGCGGTCACGCAGGAGCGGATCCGGCTGGAACGTGCCGAATATCGCGGTGAAGATAACCAAGGCCGCGCCTTTTCGGTTACGGCGGGCAATGCCGTGCAGCGCAGCGCCCGCGTGCCGGTGGTGGAAATGCAGGATATGGCTGCCCGTATGGCGATGAAGGATGGCCCAGCGCAACTCAGCGCGCCGCTGGGTCTGTTCCACTATGACAGCAACCGCATCGACATCCGTGGCCCGGTTACCTTTACGGCCGCTGGGGGATACCGCTTTATGACCAGCAATATCACCATCGACCTGCGCGCCAGCCATGCCAGTGGCACCGGCGGTGTTTCGGGCGCAGTGCCTTCGGGGACCTTTAGCGCCGATCGGATCGATGTTGATTTGGATGAACGCACAGTGGCGCTTACCGGCGGGGCTCGGCTGCAAATGCAACCGGGACAGATCAAGGCACCGGGGCAATGACCCTAGACCGCACGCCAGCAATCGCTTAGAGCACAGATGATGACCCGTTCACTGAAATCCACCGCCTTTCGCGCCTTGCTGGGCGGAGCCTTGGCTGGGACAGTCCTTGCTGCGGCCTGCGGCGGTTTTGCCGCACAGGGTCAGGCGGTTGCCGGGTTCAACAGCGATGCGCCGGTGAACTATTCCGCTGATCGGATCGAATTGCAGGATAAGCAGGACCGGGTGGTTCTGGCGGGCAATGTCGATATTTCACAGGGCGATCTGCGGGTTCGCGCGGCGCGCACCTTGGTTGCCTATACCAATGCCGGCGGACTGAAAATTCAGCGGATCGATGCCACCGGCGGGGTTACTGTATCCCGCGGCACCCAAGTGGCGCGTGGTGACGTGGCGATTTACGATTTCAACGCGCGTGTGATCACCCTGACCGGTAATGTACGTCTGAGCCGCGGCGGCGATACGATGAACGGCAACCGGATGGTTGTTGATCTGAACTCGGGCGTGGCCAGTATCGATGGTCGCTCAGGCGCGAATGGCGCGCGAGGCGGCCGCGTCAGCGGGTCGTTCAGCGTTCCTAAAAAGAACTAAGCGCCACCGCTAACGCCGTCAGTTTAACGGCGACGATAGCGGAAATACCAAACCTCATGCCCCTCGCGCCGGGCTTTGGCTTCATAGCGTGTTTCGGGCCAGCCGCCAGGGCGCGTGAGGAAATCAGCGGGTGCTTCTGCCAACCAATCAAATTGCGCGGTGTGGCGGCGCATGACCATCAAGGCGTGGCGCAGATAGATGGGGTGATCCGTGCCAAAGCGCAGTTCACCACCGGGGCGCAGTTTGGCGGCGAACATATCCACGGGGCCATCGTTCATCATCCGCCGCTTGGCGTGGCGTGCCTTGGGCCAGGGATCAGGATGCAGCAGGTAAAGAAAGCTTAACGCCCCATCAGGAATACGGCTCAATACTTCCAGCGCATCACCCATATGCACGCGGACATTGGCTAGCGCGCCATCGCGGATGTGGGTTAAGGCC
>JBEGLE010000029.1:0-7586 GCA_041183725.1 Pseudomonadota bacterium
ATATGTTAGCTGTGCCGCTTGTGGCTGCCGCTACGCTCTCGATTATGTTGGTGCCTGGTATTGGCAAGCCCCCTTCCAGAACCGCATGATCAATCACTCACCACGGCGAACTGGCTTAGGCTGTGCCGCAGCCCATCGGGTATGGCTGCAGGGCCAGAGGCATCAGTAACAACCATGGTGATCTGCGAATAGACCGCACTGGCCCCGCTTTGGCGGATCAATTGCCCAAAGGTATAAGACGAGCGGCCAAGTGCAATAATCCCAGAACTGATGCTAATTATACCTGGATAGGTCAGTTCTCCGCCATATTCGACAGTCATCGCCCCGACCACTGTGCGCAGCCCTGCTCCCAAGGGGGGCAGAGCCAAGGCGCGATTGAAATGAACCCGCGCCTCTTGAAACAGGGCAATGATCGCGACATTGTTGACATGCCAATTGACGTCAAGATCATCGAAACGGATCGGAATTTCCAGAATAGAGGGAAACCGCGCCCGGTCAAACCGCGCCCGATCTATGCGCCCCGGCGCGACGGGTTTTGCGACTTGCGATGGACTTGATGTCATGAATAGCTACCTTGGAAACCAATGGGGATTCAGTGCCGTATCGCGGGGGGCTGGCACGGTATAATTGCGGTAATACCACGATCTATTTTCATGGCGATAGCCTTGGGGAAATTAAGGAGAATGTATGAGTGAGCATGATGGTGAGGTTATCGATCGGTTCTATGCCGGTCTGGCGAACGGTGACTTGACAGCGTGCTTGGCCTGCCTAGCGCCAGAGGCCCTGATTTGGCATTGCTTTGATGGCCTGGTGCTGGATGCCGAAGGCAGCTTGCCAGGATGGCAGGCCCTTATTGCTGGCTTTCCGCAGCGCGCCTTTTGCGATGTGCGGCGTAGCCCTATTGCGGGCGGTTATGTTCAACAGCATGTAATGACTGCCAAAACCCAGGCGGGCGATATGGTCGGCTGGGCGATCTGTGTGGTTGTGAAAATCAAGAATGGTTTGATCACCCGAATTGACGAATATATCGATCGGGCTGGTAAATTTGCCGTTGCAGACCTTACTAAAGCAGTTGCTCCGGGGCTTTGACTATCCTTCGTCCATGCTAACGATCACCTTTATCGCGGTTTGCGGATCCATTTGGGTGGCAAAGGCATCAGCCAGTTGCGTCAAGGGGAAAGTATGGGTGATTAGCGGCGCGAGATTTACTGTGCCTGCGGTAATCATAGAAACGGCTTCGGAAAATTCATCGCCATAGCCCACGGCACCAGTTACACTAAGTTCCTGCAGCATCACCAAGCGCAGGTCCGGCAGAACGAGGGCGTGGGGATCAGCAACGATAACGAAACGCCCGCCAGTGGCCAAAGCGTGGAGGCCATCATCGAGAACCGATGCGGTTCCGGCGCAGTCAAATGCAAGAGTGGCCTGGGCAATGGGGCGATTGGCGAAGCTGACTTCCTTTTTGCCAAAGTGGTGCGCGATAAAAGCTGAAGAGCTGCCGGTTTTGGGTTCGTGAACCGCCAAGGCTCCAAGATGGAGGGCGGCAGAGAGGCGCATTGGGCTGGGATCGATCACGAGCACCTGATCAATCCCGCGAGCGCGCAGCGCGATGAGAACGCAAAGGCCAATAGGGCCAGCCCCGAAAACCACTACTTTGTCGCCGGCCTGCGCCCTGCCACGGTTTACCGCGTGCAAACCAACGGCAAAGGGTTCAATCAGGGCGGCAATCCTATTGGGCAAGCCATCGGGCAAAGCGAAAACGGTTTGATCCGCGACGGCATTGGGGATCACCATATAGTCGGCAAAGGCACCCGCCACTTTACCAAGGCCAAGCCCGCTGGCCATTGGATTGGCAGTTACCCGCGAACCCAAGGCGATATTTGAGACATCGGAACCTATGGCGACAACAGTGCCAACAAATTCGTGACCAAGTATGCTCCCGGAGGGGACAGAGCCTGAGCGGAAGAACGAGAGGTCTGTGCCGCAGATGCCACTCGCACCGACCCGGATTAGCACATCTTTTGGACCGGGCGCAGGCATAGGGGCAGAAGCTATGGCAATGACCCGTGGGGCTTCGAGTTTTCCGACCCGATGCGCGGAAGACATAGTGCCTGTAGTTGGCAATTAAGGTAACTCGGCCTTGCGCGTGTGCGCCTGCTTGGCGATTTCAGCGCCATAGCGGCCCAGAATAAACAGCTCCAATCGTTCATCCAGATCTGCATCGGACGGGGCTGTTGCATCCCAATCGGTGTAGGTCATGATCGGATGGCTGCCCAATACAATATCGGAAAACAGTTCGGCTGAGCGAGCGTGATCGCCAGCCGGAATAAGGCCAGCAGCTTCAAGCGCGATGAAAATCTTTTCGAAATTCCGCCGGAATCGCGCGAAAATCGAGATGGCGACCGAGCGCATAAATTCAGGAAAGCGCGTGCTTTCGGCAATCATCAGGCGCATCAGGCCGATTGATTGAGCACGATAGGTCACGGCATAGGCATAGTGGCCGAGATCACGCAGAGCATCATAGAGCGACACGCCTGGTTCAACCGTCGGCCGCATAACAGCCACGCCGGTATCGCGGGCGAAAATGACTTCGCGGAAGATCGCCTCTTTGTCGCCAAAGTGCTGATAGAGCGTGCGGGTGGCTACGCCAGCACCGCGAGCTATATCGACCAGTGAGGTGGCGGAGAAGCCATGCTGCACAAAAAGGGCAGTGGCAACATCCATAACGCGCGCCTTGCGTCGCTCCAACTCCGCAGCGGTTGGGCGTCCGGCTTGATTAGCCTTTTTGCTCCTTGGCTTTGGTTTTGGCTTTTCCCCTCGGTACCAATTTTTTGCGTCTTGTATTGAAATACGCTTTTGTTCTGATTGCATTGCTGCTTGCCTTTGGCAGTGTTGCGGCAAGCCTAGGGTAATTTGCGTGAATTCGAAAGATGAAAAAGAACAGTCCTCGATGCCTAATTTGGGCGAAGGCCCAGCTTATGATCTATTGCTTTAATCATTCTGCCAGGGTGGTCTTTACACCCCAGCAGAAAGATTAAATCGAAGGATTAAGGGCGCTTAGTAACCAATATCAAGAATGCCAACTTCAAAGCCGCTGTTCGATACATTCTGTGCCCTTACTAGAATTTTGGCATCAAGTTTAGCGAGAAAGCCATCGAGAACGCGCTGGTAGTTGCTAATCAGGCCTTCGGCATCGTTTTTGCCTGTTCCCTTGGCGATGCGCATAAAGTCCAAATTGTGCAGACCAATCTGCTGTAAGGGTAGGTTGGAATAGTCTTGCCGTGGAATTTCCGGAAAATCTTGCGAGTCATAGGGCAGAATGGTTGGCTCCGTGGGTGATTCATGTGTTCCATCATCTGGAAGCAGGGCCAGATTCCAAATTTCCATCATGCATGTTTCAGCAGTGATGGGGCGCATGCGGTAGGAAGCCATTGCCCCAAACATCGGCAGCAGAAAGAAATTAGGGAACACGAATTCAACGTTGGAAAGATTTTCGTTGGCCGCAAGGATGTCAAAAGTAGGCGCACCGCGTGCGCGACCATCAGCTTCAATCTCAGCCGCAACACGTTTTGAAAAAGCCGTGAAAACCTCTGCGGGATTTTCTGGGACGACAATGTCGCGAAGCTTTTCCAAAACAGCGACTTCGCTTGTGTGAACCAATGAGCCACCCATGCCCTCGGAAATATTGATATTGGCATCAATGATTTGGTTGGCAAGTTTGCTCCCGGTTTCATTTTCATGGACTGGGACATTGTCATAATTGCGACCATATTGAAGCGTGGCATTTGGGCTTTTGTCAAAGAGCTGCCGATGGGTCTGCATCACGTGATAGCTCTCGTGGAAAGCCTCCATAGCCAACTTCCAGTTGCAAGGAATGACGGTGCCAAACCACCAATCTACCCTAAGTTTTTCGGCGGCACGAGCGTCAATGCGGTCAGCGACTGGACCCAGCGATTCACGCAGAGATGGGGCGTTTTCATCAAAATTTATGAAAGCTGCACCAGCCCAGTATTCGGTCCGAACTGGTGCCAGATCAATCTGTGCCTTATCGATAATTTCGGGGCTGAAAATCTGCTTGCCATAGATGAAAGTGTTTTCCCCATCGGCATTCCAGCGCCAACCATGGAAGGGGCAGACAAATCCTTCTGTGCCACAATGGCCAGGGCCATGAGCCAGTTTAACACCGCGGTGGCGACAGGCGTTGAGGAAGCCCTTAACCCCATCTTTGGTGTGGATCATGATCACCGACTTATCGAGGATATCATAGACCGTGTAGTCACCAACCTCGGGGATTTCTTCTAGCCTGCAGGCCATCTGCCAAGCATGGGGCCAGAGATGCTTTTTCTCTGCTTCAAAAAAGGCCTCGTCGTAATAGCGTTCCGCCGGAATCAGTTCAGGATTGGTAATCCGGAATGGAACGCGCGATAGCTTGCTTTCGATGTTTTCAGTCATGGCTTGCCTCTCATGCTCCCGCTTAATTCTGCCACTTCCGCTGGTGACAACAATTTTTTGGGGTATTTACTTGCTATGTGGCCCGTCATTTTGTGCATTCATCACAGGCCCACAGTTGTGCATGCTAAGCTGGTGAGGGGCTTTGAAAATTGACCAATCTCAAACTTGCCGGCTCATCTCTTGGGCCTATTGAGAATTATTCTGGCAAGCGAGGAGAATGGGTTTTTCGTATCCGCTTTCGTGGTAACTTGGTGTTTTCCGCAGGAGACGAAACCTATGCTGCAGAATCGCCGGTTTACTCTTTTCCGCCGTCCCATTGGCGTGCCTGTTGATGCTGATTTCTTGCTTGTATCAGAAGACATACCGGAATTGGCAGATGGCCAATTCTTAGTTCGCAATCACTATGCCTCGCTTGATCCTGCCATGCGCGGCTGGATGGATGATCGGCCGTCTTACATACCACCGATTGCGCTGGGCGATCCGATCCGAGCTTCTACGATTGGCGTGGTAGCAGAATCGCGCAATCCTGACTTTCCCGTTGGCGCTTGGGTATCGGGCTTGGGGGGTATTGAAGACTACACGCTGCATCGGTCTGGTTCGGGTCGATTGATCGATCCTGACGCCTTGCCCTTGGTTACCAATTACCTCTCAGTGGCCACCGGCGTGGGGCCAACTGCCTATTTTGCCTTGCTTGAAATTGGCAAGCCGCAACCCGGTGAGACCGTATTGGTGAGCGGGGCCGCCGGCGGCGTGGGATCGTTGGTTGGGCAAATTGCCAAAATGAAAGGCTGCCGAACGGTTGGTATCGCTGGCGGACCCCTTAAGTGTGAGCGGTTGTTGCACCATTATGGCTATGATGTTGCGATTGACTACCACGGGAAGTCATCTGCAGAACTTGTGGCTGCCATTCGTGAAGCTGCACCAAATGGCGTTGATGTTCACTTTGAAAACGTTGGCGGGGCAATTCTTGATGCTGGCCTGCTGGCATTGAATCCGAAAGGCCGGGTAGTGCTGTGTGGACTGATCAGTCAGTATAATTCAGCGCCGGCTCCAATCCACAACCTATGGCAGTTGATTGTCCAAGGGGCCAAGATCGAAGGTTTCATTCTGACACAATATATCCATCGCATTCCTGAAGTGGTGCCAGATCTTATGGCTTGGACACAGGCAGGAAAATTGCGGATTGATGAGCATATTGAGGAAGGCATTGAAAATGCTTTACCAGCCTTCCTTCGGCTTTTCGCCGGCACCAATGAGGGTAAGATGATCCTAAAGTTGGCGTGATATCAGGTGGTGCAATAAATTGCCAAGAAAGCGTTTTAAAGGGAGAGCGTATGCCACATTGCAAACCGGAAGACTTGCCTAATGCTGGAGATCGGTGGCCCGCGATAGGGCGCGACGGTTTCCGCTCTGTGCAATGGGGAGATATGGAAGTCGGGTTTACCACCGTGCATCAACCGCTTGATTGCACCGAGCAATATAAGTTTGGAGGCCTGCCAGGCGGTGTTTGCCCCTGTCCGCACTATGGCTTTATCTTTGAAGGCCGAATGCGAGCCCGTTATCCTGGGTCTGATTGGCCGGATGAGGTTATCGAGGCGGGAGAGGCCTATTTCATCCCATCAGGCCATGTCTTGATCTATGAAGAACCCAGTAAGGTGTTAGAGCTCAACCCCGCGCACGCGCTGCAGATGTGTATGGACGCCATGCAGCGCGCGCTTGAGAAAATGGCTGCGGTGCCCAATGAAGGGGAGCCACCTGCCTAGTGTGATAATGGGTCGCTCTTAGCTCTAAACCGAGATGAATGTCAGGGGATTAACGCAGGGAGCGGCAGTACTCTCTGAGATCACCCCAGAAATAGCTCTGGTTGTTCAAGGGCGGCAAAGTGGCCGCCTTTGGGCAGAGAGGTCCAGCGCACGATGTTGTACATCTGCTCAGCCCAAATTCGCGGTGTTGGGCGAATTTCGGCTGGAAAGCGGGCGTGGGCGGTCGGCACTTCAACATAGGGCCAGTTGCCACTCGCTGCGCGCGCGGGGCCAATCGATTCGTATTACAACCGCATGGCGGAATTGATCGTGCCGGTAATAGGTGCACAACGAATCAAGATAAGACATTTCGGTGCCATAGTCCCGGCCAGCACCTTCGAGTTGATCGGGCAATCGGGTGCGCTGCAGCCGGGGTTTTTAAAGGTCGGCAAGCACCGTATCGGGCACATGGCAATGGCAAGGGCGCAGTCTATCGCACATTTGTATTGTCCAGTTCTATAGTGCCTGATGGGAAGCCATTAAGGCGGCTTAGCTTGAGTTCGTTATGCATAGTGCTTATTGCATTGGTGGCAATCTCAGCGCCGCCATTTGCAAGGTTGTGCGCTATCATTGAAAAACGGAATGCTCTCATGACAGATTTTGACATTCAAAAAATTGCGGATGAACTGGCTATTCGCCGCGTTTTGGATGAATATTGCCTGCGGCTAGAGGTCAGTGCATTTGACGAATGGCTGGATCTTTTTACTGAAGATACGGTCTACGAATTGTTTCGCAGACGCTTGGAGGGGCGCGCGGCAGTTGGTGAAATGCTCTCTTTGGCGCCTCATGGCGTGCATGTTCCCGGAGCCGCACGGATCACGTTGCAGGGTGACGAGGCAGAGGTGATCCAGAACTATTTCTTCATCCCCACCAACGATGATCTGTGGAATGCTGGGTGGTACAAGCGGAAACTGGTGCGCACTTCTCAAGGTTGGAAGATAGCCCATACCCGCGTGAAAATTGCTCGGATTGGTGAATTTGCAGCCAATGAAAAAGCGCGACTGCTGTCATTTCCCATCGATTTTGAATAGAGCCAGCACTTTTGCACTTGCTGCTCTCTTTGGTGATAGCAGCCCGTTGATGATGCACTGCGATGATTGGTGCTTTACACGCAAACCATCCTTCCGTTACATAATGTCACATAACTGACGGAGCTCGATAGATCGGCCCGGTTTGGCATTTTTGTGCATGGGAGAGATGCGATGAAGATTCATATGCTTATCAAAGGTGGTACGGTTGTCGATGGCACCGGTGCCCCGGCCTATGCGGCTGATGTTCGGGTGTCGGATGGGCGAATCACTGAGATCGCCCAGAACCTCCAAGCTGGGAGGG
>JBEGLE010000030.1:0-10045 GCA_041183725.1 Pseudomonadota bacterium
CGGTGGAACAAGGGGAGTGACAGGGTCAATCGAGGAAATCCGGCACGCGTTCGGCTGCCAGAATGGTGGCAGGCATGATGCGATCAGCCACCACGGCCCACTGGGCGCCATCCACCATCACCTCTGGCACCAAGGCACGGCTGTTATAGGTATTGGCCATGGTCGCGCCATAGGCCCCAGCGGTGCGGAACACCGCGAGATCACCCGCCACCACCGCATCAATATCGCGGCCCATGGCAAAGGTATCCGAGCTTTCGCAGATCGGGCCAACAATATGGGCCACCATCCGCTCACCCGTGGGGGCCACGGCGGCAAAATCGTGCCAGGCATCGTACATCGCCGGGCGCACCAGATCGTTCATCGCGGCATCCACCACGACAAACGGCGCGCTTACCCCCGGTTTAACCCGGATAACTTCTGTGAGCAGCACACCGGAATTACCAGTGATCACCCGGCCGGGTTCAAACATGATCGTTGCGTCCCAATCTTGGGTTACTTCCGCCACCATCGCGCCATATTCTGCCGGACCGGGCAGCACCGCGCCGATCTGATAGGGCACACCCAATCCGCCCCCCAGATCCATGTGGCTGACGGTAAAGCCTACGCTACGCAGTTCGCGCATCAGAACGCCCATCTTGGTAAAGGCCGCGCGCGAGGGCTCCAGCGAGGTGATCTGGCTGCCGATATGCAGCGCCAGCCCGCGCAGGTTCAGTCCCTTGAGCCCTGAAAGCCGGGCATAGATCGCTGCGGCCTGATCATAGGCCACGCCGAATTTGTTATCGGCCTTGCCGGTCGAAATCTTGGCGTGGGTCCCGGCATCGACATCAGGGTTCACCCGCAGGGTTGCCGTGGCGGTGAGGCCCATGTCCTGCGCGATTGCGGCCAGTTCGATGCCTTCTTCTTCGCTTTCCAGATTAAACTGGCCAAGCCCAACCGCCAGCGCATCACGCAGCTCAGCAGCCGTTTTGCCAACCCCGGAAAAGACAATGTCGGCGGCAGGCATACCAGCGGCCAAGGCCCGCGCCATTTCCCCGCCAGACACCACATCGGCGCCATAACCCTCGCGCGCCAAAACGCGCAGCACCGCCAGATTGGGGTTCGATTTCACCGCAAAGGCAATGTGCTTTTTAGGCAGAGCGGCAAGCCCTTCGGCAAAGACCCGTGCATGGCGCTGCAAGGTCGCGCGGGAATAGACGTAAACCGGCGTGCCGACCGCTTCGGCAATCGTCGTCAGCGAGACGTCTTCGGCGTGAAGCACGCCGTCTTTATAATCAAAATGGTCCATGAATCGGGTCTTTTAGCTCTTTGGCGGCAGGTCGAAGGGATCGTCCTGGCGGTCTTCCGAACGGCTGCGTAGCTCAACGCTGCGCTCCGGTGCGGCCTGAGAAGGGATTTGCAACAGCTCAACCGCACTGGGCTTGGTATCGCGACCTAGCGGGGCCACCGGCAAAGAATGTCCGGGACGCGGCTTCAGCGGCGCGGTTTGCCCGCAGGCAGAAAGCGCAACAATCGCAACCAGCAAGGCAAAAGGGCGGCGCATGGGGGTTTACTCCAGCCCAAGCGCCCGGCGCGCTTCGGCAACACGCTTGTTTACCTCAATCGGCGCGGTTCCGCCATGGCTGGCGCGCGCGGCCACCGAGGCCTCGACCGACAGCGCGGCAAACACCCGATCATCAATGCGCGAATCAATCGCCTGCAAATCGGCCAAGGGCAGAGCATCCAAGGCAATGCCCCGGCTTTCCGCAAGTTTTACGGCCGCACCGGTGATATGGTGCGCCTCGCGGAACGGAATACCGGCTTGCCGCACCAACCAATCGGCCAGATCCGTGGCCGTGGCATAGCCCAGTTCCGCTGCCGCACGCATCCGCTCGGTTTTAAACGTGGTCGCCGCGACCATACCGGTCATCGCCGCCAGAGAGAGGGTGAGCAAGCCCGCCGCCTCGAACACCGGCGGCTTATCGTCCTGCATATCCTTGGAATAGGCCAGCGGCAGGCCCTTCATCGTCATCATCAGCGCCGTCAGGCAACCGGCAATCCGCCCCGAATGGCCACGCACCAGTTCGGCTGCATCGGGGTTTTTCTTTTGCGGCATGATCGAACTGCCGGTCGACAGGCTATCGGGCAAGGCCACAAAGCCAAAGGGCTGGCTGGCCCAGATGATAAATTCTTCTGCCAGCCGTGACAGGTGCAGCGCGCACTGGCTGGCCGCCATCAGGTAATCGAGGGCAAAATCGCGATCCGATACCGAATCAAGGCTGTTGGCGGTTGGCCCATCAAACCCCAGCGCCGCCGCCGTGGCGGCCCGGTCAATCGGAAAACCCGTACCCGCCAGCGCCGCCGCGCCCAGCGGGCAGCGATTTAGACGCGCCCGCGCATCGGCAAAGCGCGAGAGATCGCGGCCAATCATCTCGTAATAGGCCATCAGATGATGCCCCAGCGTAACCGGCTGGGCGGTTTGCAGGTGGGTGAAACCGGGCATTATCGAAGCGGCATGTTCACCCGCCCGTGTGACCAGGGCCACTTGCAGCGCGGTTAGCCCAGCCATCGCCTCGTCCATCGCATCGCGCACCCACAGACGGAAATCGGTGGCCACCTGATCATTGCGGCTACGCGCGGTATGCAGCCGCCCCGCCGTTGGCCCGATCAATTCGGCCAAACGGCTTTCGGTGGTCATGTGAATGTCTTCAAGGTCCCAGTTTTCCGGCACCCCATTGGCGGCATATTCCGCGGCTACCTGATCCAAACCATCGGCAATCGTCTGGGCATCTTGCGCCGTGACAATCCCCTGTGCCCCCAGCATAGCTACATGCGCCTTTGACGCGGCGATATCCTGCCGCCACAACGCCTTGTCGAACGGGATAGAGGCGTTTATCTCGCGCATGATCGCAGACGGCCCTTCGGCGAACCGTCCGCCCCACATCTTGTTGCCCGTTTGGGCACCGGAGCTATCACCCATGCTGTTATCCCGATCGCTCAAGCTTACTGTCCTTGGTCTCACCATTCTGGCTGGGGCTTGCGATAGGCAAAGCGCGGACAAGGCGCAACCGCCAGCTAGCATCAGCAATGCACCGGGGACTGAAACACCCACCAGCAGCATCGACACGTTACACAAGGGCAGCCCCTTGCCAAGCATCACAGTAAGCGATGCTGCCGGTCACACATTGGCGCTGGCCAGCCAGACCGGCAAGCCATTGCTGATCAACCTCTGGGCCACCTGGTGCGGGCCCTGTATCGCAGAATTACCGCAATTGGATGCCTTGGCCAAAGCCGGCAAGCTGCGCGTCGTCACTGTATCGCAAGATATGGACAACGGTGCGGCGATTGCCCCCTTCTTGCAACAGCGTGGGATTACGCAGCTAGAGCCTTGGCTTGATCCGCAAGGCGATGTGGCCGCGCATTACAATGCCAACATCCTGCCCACATCCGTGCTCTATGATGCCCAAGGCCATGAAATCTGGCGCATCAGCGGCGCGCGCGATTGGAACAGTGCCGAATCCGCAGCCCTGCTGGCGCAGGGGGCGCAGTAGTTCGCGCAAAGGCGCAAAGCCACAAAGATGTTTTGCCGGATTGAGCGCGTGTTTACCGGACCAAATGCACCTGTCTGGGTTTGCCTTGGAAGCTTAAGGCTTCGCAGTAAAACACCTATCTTTGCGCCTTCGCGCGAAACCCCAACTATGCCTGCAACAGGCGCGGCATAGTGCCCGAAGTGCCGCGCGCTTCGTCCATAAAAAACTTCTTGAGCGGCGAAATACGCTGCACAGCGCCCATGCCCAAACGGCGGATGGCCGAGGGGATCCGTCCCGGAATCCCGAACAGGCGCACCAAGCCATCGGTGGCAGCCATCACCGAAAAGGCATCAAGGCTGCGCCAGCGTTCATAGCGGGCAAGCAATTGGGCATCGCCCGGTTCAAGCCCAAGCCGCAGGCCATCGGTCAGAACTTCAACCAAGGCCCCCACATCACGCAGACCCAAGTTCAATCCCTGCCCCGCGATGGGGTGCATGCCGTGCGCCGCATCACCGATAAGCGCCAAGCGCTGATCAACAATCTTGCGCGAATGATGAAAATTGAGCGGATAGGACAGGCGCGGCGCAGCCAGTTCCACCGTGCCAAGAATTTCGCCCACCTTGCTTTGCACCTCGGCCAAGAAAGCGGCATCAGACAGACCGGTCCAACCCGCTGCGTCCTTTTCTGCGACAGTCCAAACCAATGCCGAGCGGTGGTGGCCCTGTTCATCCAGCAAGGGTAGCAAGGCAAAGGGACCGGCCGGGAAGAAGATTTCCCACGCAACATTACCATGCGGCTTGCTGTGATAAAGCGCCGTCACTTGTGCGCGGTGGCGATAATCCCACTTGGCCAGACTAAAGCCCACTTCATCACGGGTTGGTGATGCCGCCCTTCGGCGGCGACCAACAGACTGCCAGTCAAAACGCGGCCATCATTCAGGGTAACCGCCACGCCATGCTCACCGCGTTCGCGGCTGATCACTTCGGCGGAACTGTGCCAAGCAATTGCTGGCTCCCGTTCTGCGGCCGCAAACAGCGCCAAGCGCAGATCGCGGTTGGCATACATATAACCCAATGAACCTTCATCCGGACCGGGGCGAAAATCCAGACGACCCGGCTTCATTTGATCGGTCACCGCAATGGCATCAATCGGGCAGCCGAGCGCCGCCAGTTGATCACCCAAACCAATATTGACGAACAGGTTCCAACTGGCAGTAGAAATGGCTGATGCCCGGCCATCGACGCCTTCGGCCGTCAGTTCGGCGGCGCTGGCCCGATCAACCACATGGCTGGTCAGGCCCTCTTTGGCTGCTGCCAAAGCCAGAGACATGCCCACCAAGCCGCCACCCAGAATAATCAGATCGCGACGTTCGTTTACAGGATCAGTCATCGGCACGTATTTCCCTCGCCGCCATCCAAATCCAGACAGCGCCCATCAAAGCTGCCCGCCGGTACCGCAAGATGCAGCAACGCGGCAAGACTGGGGGCAATATCCACTGTTTCGACCGGGGCGGGCTGTTCAAAGCCGGCCATGCCTTTGCGCCAGAACAACAGCGGCACGCGGCGGTCATAGTCCCATGGGCTGCCATGGGTGGCAACATAGCCAGGGCCAGCGAACGGGATGGGCACCACGGCGCGGCGCAGGATCGAATAGACATCGCCAGACCGCTCTGGATCATAGGAAGCGCGCACCCGCTCGATCAACGACCAATCTTGCGGGTGGCCATGGGGCACGGCAACCCGCATAATCTCTTCGCGGGTAAAGACGCTATCCACCTGCGGGCTGGCCTTTAAGGCTGCGACCAACGCCGCTTGCACTTTGCCCCGTGTTTCATCCGGCAAATCATGGGCAATATAATAGTCACCAAAGGGGGCATCGGCATTGATCAGCGGCGCTGTGGGCGAAACGTTCAAAGCCAGTTGCGCGCCGATAACCCGGCTCAATACCGGACCGGTAAGCGCCATGGTTGCCCGCCCAGCATCGGGCAGCGCCTGCTGATCCAGCCGCTCTGGCATATCAAGCCCGCCGTGATCGGCGGTCAGCACCACGGCATAGTCAATTCCGGTCTTATCAAGCCGGGTAAAGAAATTGCCCAGCGCGGCATCCAAATTGGCCATCTGGATGCACATTTCCTCGCCCTCGGTGCCATAGGCATGGCCGACATAGTCGGTGGCCGAAAGGCTAACCGCCAAAAGATCGGGGGTCGCGCCCTTGCCCAATTTCATATCGTTAACAAAGCGCAGGGCAAGATCCAGCGTGGCGGCATCCAAACGCGGTGATATGCGGAAATCATTGCCTTGCTCTGCCGCCAAGGCAAAGCGCCCCTTGCCCACGGTGACCGATCCGGCCTGAACCGCGCGATCATGCGGAGCGCACCACACCGGCGCAGCTATGGCCGATGCCCCTTTGTGCAAGGTTGCTGCTATAACGGCGTTCTGCGCCACCACCTCTGGTGCCAGAGCGCGGCCAACGAAAGTGCCAAAGCCATGGCCCGTCCACCAATAGCCCTGATCAATTGTATGACCGCCCATCATCACCACGGCGCGGTCCTTGCCCGATACCGCAACATTGCGGCTTTCGGGCCAAGCCGCCTTCATCCATTCGCCCAAGGTTGGCACCCGCAGATGCCCGGCAGAGACAACCGGCGCTTTGGAAGTGCTGGTGGGATCCTTCTCATTTTCTGCGCAATAGATCTTCTTCTCAGCACGGCTGGCATCCAGATCGAACCAATTGTTGGCAATAATCCCGCTGCGTGCCGGGTGAACCCCGGTCAGGATCGTCGAATGGCCGGGGCAAGTCTCAGTCGCGGCGTGGCTTTGAAAGGCCGAGGGAAACACCGCCCCCGTGGTAAGCCGCGCCAGTCCGGCAGTGTATACTTGGCGGTATTGGGCAAACAGGTCTGCCGAAAACTGATCAACCGAGATGGCGACCACCAAACGCGGCGGCGCGACAGGCGCAGGAGCCACGTCTTCGGCCTGCGCAGACAGCGGCAAGATAAGGCCAAGAGCAATTAAACCGGTCAGAATGCGGCGGCGCATGTCTCTTCCTTGAATTATGATGCCAAAACCGGCAGGAGTCGCAATCAGATCGTGATGGCGAGGCAGCGTGACCTGCGCAAGCCTTGAAAACGAAAGCTGCACAAAGCCGATGCATCTCTATCGTAGTCTCGTTGCAGTCTTGTTGCACCTTGCCGCATTGCTGCTGGTCAGCAGCGCGCAGGCCGCCCCCAATCACATCACCGCGAAGCTGGTGGTGGAAGGCCCCGCCGCACCGGGACGGGGCGTTACTGTGGCGATCACAATGCAGCCTGAGCAAGGCTGGCACGGATACTGGAAAAATCCCGGCGATGCAGGCTTGGGTCTGACGCTGGACTGGTCTCTGCCGCGTGGCTGGTCGGCCGGGGATCTGCTTTATCCCGTGCCGCAAGCCCAGCTTTACCAGGGCTTGATGAACCACGTTTATGCTACCGATTACGCCGTGCTGGTGCCGATCACCCTGCCAGCCCAAGCGGCGCTGGGCCAAAGCGTGCCGATCACTGTCAAAGCCCAATGGCTGGCCTGTACCGAGCAGATTTGCGTGCCCGAAAGCGCCGATCTCACCACATCCATCACCCTAGGCAGCGGCACGGCCGATCCCCGCTTTGATAGATGGCGGGCCAGCCTGCCTGCGCCGCTGGGAGCACAGGTGCATTTTGCGATCAGCGGACAGACAATTCGTCTGGCGATCCCCCTGCCAGCCAGCTTGCCCCTGCAAGGCTTGCACCTGTTTCCCGAGACCGATCACATCGTGGCCTATGCCGCCCCCCAAGAATTTCGCCGTAAGGGTGATCTGCTGCTTGTTTCTGTAAAACGGCCAGATCTCGCGGCGCTTGATCCGCAAAGTATCGCCGCTGTGCTGCGGCTGGATGCGGCGGGTGGCGTGACCTTTACAGCGGTCCCCGGCCCGGTTCCCACAGGTGGCGATCTGGTGGAGGATCACAAGGGCACCATGGCCCTACCCTTATTGCTGCTGGCCGCGCTGGCAGGCGGGCTACTGCTGAATATCATGCCCTGCGTCTTCCCGATCCTCAGCCTGAAAGCCCTTAGCCTCGCCCGCGCTGGAGAAAGTGCGCGTGAAGCACGGGCCGAGGGCTTGGCCTATAGCGCCGGGGTGGTGCTGGCTTGCCTGATTTTGGGCGGCACCCTTTTGGCCCTGCGCGCAGCCGGACAGGAAGTGGGCTGGGCGTTCCAATTGCAGGAACCCAGTGTGGTTGTTGCCCTGTTACTGCTCGCCGCCGCGATCACCGCCAATCTGATTGGGCTCTACGAAATCGCCATTCCCGGTTTCGCCCGTGCGGGCAGCCCTAAAGGCGCCTTTGCCACCGGCCTGCTCGCCGCCTTTGTCGCCACGCCTTGCACCGGCCCATTCATGGCCGCTGCCATGGGCGCCGCCTTGCTCTTGCCTGTTCCCGAAGCCCTGATGCTGTTTGCCGCATTGGGGATTGGCATTGCCCTGCCCTTTTTGGCCATTGCCTATGTGCCCGCCCTTCGCCGCCTGCTGCCAAAGCCCGGCGCGTGGATGGTGTGGTTCCGCAAGGCCATGGCCCTGCCGATGGGGCTGACCGCGTTGGCGCTGATCTGGCTCTGCTGGCGCTTGGGTGACTGGCCGTTGGCCGGGGGCAGTGCCCTGCTCGCTCTGCTGCTTATCGGCGTGCTGATTGGCGTGGGCCGTGCCGAGCGCCAAGGCAAAATGGTCCCCAAAAGCCTGATTCTGGCTGGTGCGGCCTTGTTCCTGCTCGGCACCTTCGCCTTGCCGCGCTTTGCCGGAGAAAAGCCGCCTGAAACCGCCAGCATCCTCTCCGCGCAGCCCTTTAGCCCCGCCGCGCTGGCAAAGGCGCGAGCCACGGGCAAGCCCGTGTTCGTATATTTCACCGCCGACTGGTGCCTGACCTGCAAGGTCAACGAAGGTGCCGCGATTGAGCGGGAAGAAACCCGCGCCGCCTTTGCCAAGGCCGGCGTCATCGTTCTGGTGGGGGATTGGACCCGCCGCGATCCGGTGATCACCCGGTTCCTGAGCGCGCAAAATGCCGCAGGGGTGCCGCTCTATCTGTGGTATGCCCCCCATGCCACCGCGCCGGCGCAGCTCCCACAAGTGCTGACCCCCAGCCTGCTAGCGGCAAAAACAGAAAGCTAGGCCTGCTTCAGAAACCAAGGCCGCATCCGCGCAATCGCCTGTTCAATCAGCGCGGTTGAAACAGCAAAGCTGAACCGGATGAAGCGCCTCCCCTCAACCGGGTCAAAATCGACACCGGGGGCGGTGGCCACCCCCGTTTCACGCAGCAAGGCCTCGCAGAATGACAGACTGTCGTTGGTTAGGTGGCCAACATCGGCATAAATGTAAAAAGCCCCATCGGGCGGAGCAATGCGCCCAAGGCCCATGCCCGGCAAAGCTTCAAGCAATAAGGCCCGGTTGCGGGCATAGGTCTGAAGGTGGCCCTCCAGTTCAGCCCGGCAATCGAAAGCGATCAGCCCAGCGTGCTGCGCCAAGGCCGGCGGGGTAAGAAACAGGTTGCCCATCCGGGCCCGCGCCGCCGCGATCAAATCTTGCGGCACCACCAACCAGCCCAGCCGCCAACCAGCCATCGAATAATATTTGGAAAAACTGTTAACCACCAAGGCATCGGCAGCATGGTTCAGCATCGATTGCACCGGCTGATCACCATAGCTGAGCCCGTGATAAATCTCGTCAGAGATGATCCGAATCCCTCGCTGCGCGCAAACAGCGGCTATGGCAGCCAGTTCATCAGGCGCGATAATCGTGCCTGTGGGATTGGCCGGGCTGGCCAAGATCAAACCATCGGGTGCGGGGTCCAGCGCCGCCAAAGCCGCCGCGGTAATCTGAAACCGCTCGGCCTCGCCGCAGGCCAGTTCAACCGGTTCCAGATACATGGCCTTCAGCGTGTTACGATAGGCAACATAGCCCGGTCTTGCCACGGCCACCCGCGCGCCGGGGGCAAACAGGCATGACAGGGCTAGAACAAGCGCTGGCGAGGCCCCGCAGGTCAGAATGATCTGCTCTTGTTCAACCACAAACCCATGGGTTTCAGCATAATAACGGGCAATCCGCTGCTTCAGCGCGGTGCTTTCCCAATAGCCCAGCGGGTCGCTGGCCAAAATCTGCTGCGCCGCAGTTATCGCTTGCTGCGGTGCGCCGGTGGAAGGCTGACCGAACTCCATGTGAATAATATCTTGCCCAGCTTCGGCAAGCGCATGGGCAATGCGGCTGATGGCGATGGCGTGGAAAGGATCAACTTGGGCAATCATTGCCGCTTGCTACGATCCGGCGCGGTGCCAAGCAAGCTTGCTCATGGTTTTTGGCAAATGGGCGCGGGCTTACTCAGCCAGCGCCGCCACCAAAGCCTTTACCTTTTTTTGTCGCCATTGCGGCGGCGGGGCGACCAACCAATAGCCTTTGCGGCACGGCTCTGCAAAACCAAGCGCAGAAATCCGTCCGGCAGCCTGCCATTCACGCGCCAACAGGCCGGGAACACGGGCCATGCC
>JBEGLE010000031.1:0-5464 GCA_041183725.1 Pseudomonadota bacterium
GCCGGAGGCCATTCAGGCTGAGATGGACCGGATTTCCGCTGGCCGCGAAGCCTCGCAGCCGCTGCGCAGCAAGACCGGCGGATCGACTTTCAAGAACCCTGAAGGGCATAAGGCTTGGCAACTGGTTGATCAGGCCGGTTGCCGGGGACTGGAATTGGGTGGCGCGCAAGTAAGCGAGAAACACACCAATTTCCTGATCAACACGGGCACGGCAACCAGCACCGACATCGAAGCCTTGGGCGAAGAGGTACGGCGGCGGGTTAAGGCCCATTCCGGCGTCGATCTGGAATGGGAAATTCAGCGCGTAGGCATGTTTGCCGGAGCGCCCGACGATAAAAGCGTAGGCATGTTTGCCGAAGCGCCCCATCAGCAACAGACAGGTAAAGCGCAGTGACCCTACCCAAACTTCATGTCGCGGTTTTGATGGGCGGTTGGTCGTCAGAGCGTCCGGTTTCGTTGATGAGCGGCGAAGGCGTGGCCAAAGCGCTGGAATCGCGCGGCCACACGGTGACGCGGATCGACATGGACCGCGATGTTGCTCTGCGTCTGGCCGAGGCCAAGCCCGATGTGGTGTTTAATGCACTGCATGGCTGCCCCGGCGAAGATGGCACGGTGCAGGGCATGATGGACCTTATGGGGCTAACCTATACCCATTCTGGCCTTGCCACGTCGGTGATCGCGATTGACAAGGAACTGACCAAACAAGCGCTGGTGCCGCATGGCGTGCCGATGCCGGGTGGGCGGATCGTTGCCTGTGAAGAGCTGTATACCGGCGATCCCTTGCCGCGCCCCTATGTGCTGAAGCCGGTGAACGAGGGATCATCGGTGGGCGTGGCGATTGTGACGGCCGATGGCAATATGGGCCTTCCGATCAGCCGCGATGCCAAAGGGCCGTGGCAGGAATTCAGCCAGCTTTTGGCCGAACCCTTCATTCGCGGCAAAGAACTGACCACGGCGGTAATCGGTGATCGCGCGCTGATGGTGACCGAGTTGAAGCCCAAGTCTGGTTTCTATGATTTTGATGCCAAATATACCGATGGCATGACCGAGCACGTTTGCCCGGCAGAGATACCTGATGCCATTACGGCGGCGTGCCAAGACATTGCTCTGCGCGCGCATCGCTTGCTGGGCTGCCAAGGCACCAGCCGATCAGACTTCCGCTGGGATGATGAACGTGGGCTCGATGGCCTGTTCCTGCTTGAGGTGAATACGCAGCCGGGCATGACGCCGTTAAGCCTGGTTCCCGAACAGGCGCGCCATTGCGGCATGAGCTATGAAGACCTTGTCGAGGCGATCATTGCGGAGGCGCTGCGCCACAAGGGGGCGAAAGGCACGCCGGCATGAGCCAAACCATCCGCCGCAAGGGAAGCTCGGCGCGCAAAGCCGTTTCCCAACAAAATACAGCGCGCAAGGTGCGCACCGCCCGGGCCAGAACCGGTTCGGTATTCGATAGTATTATGGCTTGGCTGCCTTTTACCGAGGATCAGCTCCAGCGCATTTTCCTGTTTGTGATCTTGGCGGTTGCCGTGGGAGTCGCCGTTGTGGCGGCGCAGATTGCCGGGGTTCCGCAGATCGTAACCCAGCAATTTGCCGCCAGTGCGGCGCAGGCTGGCTTTGCGGTTGAAAAGATCGAAGTGCGCGGGGTCAAGCACCTGAACGAGCTGCGGGTCTATGAACGGGTTCAGACTGATATTGGCCAGCCCATGCCGCTGTTGGATGTCGAACGCATTCGCGCTGAACTGGTTCAGCTTTCGTGGGTTGAAGATGCCCGCGTATCGCGCCAACTGCCCGATCGCTTGGTGATTGATATTGTTGAACGCACCCCCCACGCGGTGCTGCGCAAACCAGATCGGCTGATGCTGATCGATGCGCAGGGCAATGAACTGGAACCAATTAACCCCGAAAACGCACGGGGCATGCTGATTGTCTCTGGCCCAGGCGCGGGTAGACAAGTGGCGGCGCTGGGGCAATTGCTCGATACGGCACCGGCCCTAAAGCCCCAGGTGGTTGAGGCCGAATGGCTGGGTAACCGGCGGTGGAATCTGACATTCAAAACCGGTCAGGTACTTGATTTGCCAGAAGGCACCAAAGAAGCGGCCAATTCCTTGATGACCTTTGCGCGGCTCGATGGGGTGAACCGCCTGCTGGGCGGCAAAGCGAGCGTATTTGATATGCGCACCCCTGATCGCATCTATTTCCGGGTTCCCGATCCCACCAGCGATGTCGCTTTGCCTGTCCCCAATAGCTTGGCTGATATGGCGGCCAGTCCAGCCGTACCTGTGCCAGTTCCTTCAGCGGTTCCAGCACCGCCGGCCCCGCCAGTTGCCGTGCCGGTTATGACCGCTAAACCAAAGCTAGAGGTTAAGAGCAAGCCGGAAGCAAAACCAAAGGCGGCTGATAAACCTAAGCCGGATGCCAAGGCTAAGGCTGCGCCGTCGCCGCAGAAAGACAGCAAAACCACCAAGGCTGAGGCGAAACCGAAGGCAGAGGTAAAAGGCAAAGCGGATACCAAGCCAAAGCCTGCGGCAAAGCCGGTTGCCGGAGCCAAACCCGCAGCCAAACCCGCAGCCTCTGCCAAAGCCCCACCTGCCGCAAAAGCTCCGCCTGCTAGCAAGCCCAAAACAAAATCTGATACCAAACCCAAGGAGCACGCCTGATGCCACCGCCCCGGATAGTCCGCGTGATCGCTGCCGTGAATATTGGCAGCTCGCGGATTTCCGCCATGATTGCCGGGATTACGGAAACCAATGAACTGGTTGTTCTGGGTTCGGCGCACCGTCTCGCCCAAGGGGTAAGGCGCGGCTATATTACCGACATGAAAAGCGCCTCTGACGCGGTGCATGATGCCGTGGTGCGGGCCGAGAAAGTTGCTGGGGTTACCGCGGAATCGGTGTGGATCGGCACTTCGGGCGCTGGGCTTGTCAGCCAGATTGCCCAGGTGGAAATCGATATTGGCGGCCGAAGGATTGAACAGGATGATATCGATCATCTGCTGGTCGCCGGGCGCGAAGTGATCCAGCCTGAAGGGCGTTTGGTGCTGCATGCCCAGCCGGCGCATTTCACTTTGGATGGGGCGCATGGCGTTGCCAATCCCAAGGGATTGCATGCCGAACGGCTGGCGGTTGATATTCATGCCTTGCTGGCTGATGGCGCGCCGATCCGTAATATTACCGAGGCCGTGCAAAACGCGCACTTGCGGGTTGAAGCCGTGGTCGGAGCGCCGATTGCAGCGGGGCAAGCGTGCCTGACCGATGAGGAGCGCGATCTGGGCGTTGCCTTGGTGGAATTTGGCGCCGACGTCACCAGCGTCTCGGTTCATGCCGGTGGGATGCTGCTTGGCTTTACCTCGATCCCCATGGGGTCCGGTGATATTACCGATGCTATTGCATCTGCCTTTGGTATTCGCCGTTTTCAGGCAGAGCGGCTCAAATGCGTTAACGGTTCTGCCATCGCCAGCCCGGCGGATCACCGTGAGATGGTGCCGGTCAATGCCCCCGGCGAGGAAGATCAAGGTCCGCCTGCGCGCCATGCCGATGAAGCCAACCGTATTCCGCGTGCAGAACTGGTCTCGGTTATCACCCAGCAACTGGGCAAGCTGATGGAAGAAGTGAATAAGGCGCTGAGAAGCATGGGCTTCACAGGGTCAAAGGGCCAGCTGGTGGTGTTCACCGGCGGTGGTTCCGAACTCACTGCGCTGGCCGATTTTGCACAGTCGGCCCTGGGACGCCCCGTGCGGATCAGCAAGCCGCCGCATCTGCGCGGCTTGGTGGATGCCCATGCCACACCCGGATTTTCAACGCTGGTTGGGCTGGTGCTTTATGCAACGGCAGACCCGGTTGATATTCGCTTGATTGGCCGTGCTAAGCCAGAGCCGCAAGGGTCAGGTGGGATTGGGCTCGCTCGAAAGATTTGGCGTGCTTTGCGCGCCTATTTCTAGGGTTCTTGGCTGTGGACAAAGACTTGCCAAAGCTTGGAACGCCGCGCTGAAGCGTGTCATTGTCGGAAGATTAAGACTACCCCTTGGCGGGGGTGTCAATGGAGACTTAGATGAGCATTAATATCGGTCCGCCAGCGGTCGAAGAACTTCGCCCCCGTATCACTGTGATCGGCGTGGGCGGTGCTGGTGGCAATGCCATCGCCAATATGATCCAGGCGGAAATTGAAGGTGTCGATTTCATCGTCGCCAACACCGATGCGCAGGCTTTGAACAATGCCGTCGCGGAACAGCGCATCCAGCTTGGGCCTGAAATCACGCAGGGTCTTGGCGCTGGTTCGCGCCCCGAAGTGGGTCGCGCGGCTGCCGAAGAAACCCTGATGGATATTGAGCGCGCGCTTGATGGTGCGCATATGTGCTTTATCGCTGCGGGTATGGGCGGCGGCACCGGCACGGGCGCGGCTCCGGTTATCGCCAAGGCGGCGCGGGACAAGGGCGTGCTGACGGTTGGGGTGGTGACCAAGCCCTTCCTGTTCGAAGGCACCCGCCGTATGCGGTCTGCTGAAGCCGGTATCGAAGAGCTGCAAAAGCACGTTGATACCCTGATCGTCATTCCCAACCAGAACCTGTTTCTGGTCGCCAATGCGGAAACGACCTTCAAAGAAGCCTTCACTCTGGCAGACGAAGTGTTGCAGCAGGGGGTCCGCTCGATCACCGATTTGATGGTCATGCCGGGCCTGATCAACCTCGACTTTGCCGACGTGCGTTCGGTGATGGGCGAAATGGGCAAGGCCATGATGGGCACGGGCGAAGGCTCGGGTGAAAACCGCGCCTTGCAAGCCGCAGAGCGGGCCATTGCCAATCCGCTGCTGGATGGCGTGTCGATGCAGGGCGCCAAGGGGGTGATCATTTCGATCATCGGCGGCGACGATATGCGCCTGCTCGAAGTTGACGAAGCGGCGAACCATATTCGCGAATTGGTTGATCCCAACGCGAATATCATTTGGGGTTCGGCGTTTAATCCCGATCTGCAGGGCAAGATCCGCGTTTCGGTGGTTGCCACGGGTATCGAACAGTCTGCCGAACAGGCACAGCGGGCTGATAATCGTTCTAGCTTTGGCACTGCACGCAGCGGTCTGGTTGTTCCCACCGCAGATGCGCCAAAGGCCCCAGAGCCGCTGTTCACGCTTGATCCGCCAGCGCCGGTTGCCGCGCCAGAGGTTTTCGATCTTACCGAAGAAACCGGCCATGCTATCGATGATGCCGATGAGCTTGATCTGGGCGAATTTGCTGAGGCCGACGAAGGCGAAGGCGATTATGCCGAGCCAGAGGGTCTGCAAGCGCCCTATTTTGCGCCTGAACCTGCGGGCGATCTCTTGGGTAGTGCCTTCGCGCCTGAGCCAGTCGCCAACCCTGAACCGGTCCCAGCGCCTGCCGCGGAAGAGCGCGCACCCCGGCTTTCGGGCGGCGGCAGCACCCTGTTTGAACGTATGGCCAACCTGTCACGCGGTGGCCAGAATGCTGCCGATG
>JBEGLE010000032.1:0-4211 GCA_041183725.1 Pseudomonadota bacterium
ATATCTGCCCTGGCTGGTTGCCGGTTTCGTCGTGCTGGTCGTCTCGGGCTATGTCGCCTACTAGCTGCTTAGCGGCGGCGCCAAGGCATCTCACGAAAAGTGCGATCAGATCGCGGCTATCACCGCCCCGGCCTGATCGCTCTTCAAAAGAAACTTAGCCGAGGATTCCGGCAGCCTTACCGGCGCGTTCAAACATGCCGATGATCGTCTGCACCTGCTCCGCCGTGTGTTCGGCGCACAATGAGCAGCGCAGCAGGGTCATGCCCGCAGGGGTTGCCGGTGGGCGGGCCAGGTTCACATAAAGCCCTTCATGCAGCAGGGCCTCCCACATCCGCGCGCCGCGTTCCAGATCGGGCATGATCACCGTAATGATCGCGCTTTGCGGGGTTTCAGTGCCCAGTTCAAAGCCCTTGGCGCGCAAACCAGCATGCAGGGTGCGCGAATTTTCCCATAAGTGGGCGCGTTTATCACCTGCGTGCATCAGCTTGCGGATCGATGTGCAGGCCGTCGCCATCACGCTGGGCGGCAGGCTGGCGGTGAAGACATAGGGGCGGCAAACCAGCCGCAGAATTTCAAACTTCGGGTGGTTTGACACACAGAAACCGCCGACCGTACCAACCGACTTGGAAAAGGTGCCGATGACGAAATCAACCTGATCGAGCACGCCCTGTTCTTCGGCCACGCCGCGGCCATTAGGGCCGATAAAGCCCATCGAATGGGCCTCATCCACCAAAACCATCGCGCCATGCGCCTTGGCCACCGCGATCATCTCCTTCAGCGGGGCAATATCGCCCAGCATCGAATAGACCCCTTCCAAGATAACCAACTTGCCGGCACCTTCGGGAATGCGGCGCAGGCGCTTTTCCATCGCCGCGATGTCGTTGTGCTTGAACGGCACCACTTCGGCATCGCCCAGCTTGCAACCATCCCAGATAGAGGCATGGCTATCGATATCCAGCACGATGTAATCGCCCTTGCCGGCCATCGTGCTGATGATCCCCAGATTGGCCTGATAGCCGGTGGAGAACACCATGGCGTGGTCCATGGCGTAAAAATCTTTCAGCGCCTCTTCAACATCGCGGTGGCTGGCATAGGTGCCATTAAGAACGCGGCTGCCGGTGGTGCCAGAGCCGAAATCATCCAGCGCCTGCTTGCCCGATTCGATCACATCGGGATCAAAAGTCATGCCCATGTAATTGTAAGTGCCGAGCAGGATTGTTTGCCGCCCGTTGCAAATCGCTTCGGTGGGGGAGAGCACTTTCTCCATCACCATGCTGAACGGATCGGTCACCCCGCCCGCCAGCAAGGCTTCGCGCTGCGCAATCAGCGGATCAAATTTGGAAAAAAGATCACTCATTCCGCGTTCCTCAGCCCTGCAACTTTACCACGGCATCAACCAACTGGCCGTAATTCTCAATGTCAGCCTGCTGGTTCATGCTGATAATAATATCAAATTCGTCTTCGATGGCGGCAACAAAGTCCATCACCGTCAGACTATCAAATTCCAGATCATCAGCAAAAGTCGTCGCATCAGCAACGGCCACGCCCTTTTTGTTGAAAGGCGCGATAAGTTCGCGGATCTTTTCGTCAGTGGCAGCGCGATCCATCACAAAATACTCCAAAAATGCTTTTCAGGCCCATAGCCATCAATTGCGGCGCCAAAGCGGCGGCAGCGCCCGCTGTCAAGTTTGCCCCACGCGCTTGCCACCATCATCGAACTGCTGGCAGTTGCAATCATAGCCCTCGACAATCAGGATCCTCTCAGCCACTTGCTAGCCACGCCATATATTGGTGCGGTAGCGCCCCTTCTATGACCTGCGGAAAGGCCTGACAATTCTTCGCGAACCCTCATCCCCATCCGAAACTGATGCCGCATCGCTCGCGCTTGCCGCGCTGGGTTGGGTTCTATCGGGTGAAGACCGCGCCCAGCGCCTCTTGGCCCTGACCGGCCTAACCCCCGAAACCCTCCGACAAGAACTGGAAAACCCCGAAGTGCTTAGTGCCGTACTCGATTTTCTCTGCGCCCACGAACCCGATCTGCTCGCCGCAGCAGAGGCTTTGGGCCTGCCGCCCGTCGCTTTGGTCAGCGCCCGCGATAGGCTCGCCGCATGAGCCGCCCGCTGGTCATCACCGATTGCGACGAAGTGCTGCTGCATATGGTTGCCCCCTTCCGCGATTGGCTGGGTGAAACCCAAGGGGTCACCTTCCATCTACAGGGCAACGATTTTGCCAAGGCAGCGCGCTTTGCCGATAGCGGCGAATTGGTGCCTATTGAAGAAACGTGGCGGCTGCTCGGTCTGTTCTTCACCACCGAAATGCACCGCCAATATCCCATAGCAGGGGCCCTTTCCGCCATGCAGCGACTGGGCGAAGCCGCCGATGTCGTGGTGCTGACCAATCTGGGCGATAAGTTCAACGCCGCTCGCACCCAGCAACTGGTGGACCACGGCTTTAACCTCAAGGTCTATACCAACATGGGGCCAAAGGGACCGGCCCTGCAGAAAATTATCGCCGAATACCGCCCCAGCCGCGCTGTGTTCATTGATGATATTGCCCAGCACCACGGTTCGGTTGCCGAATTGCAGCCTGATGTTCACCGTCTGCACCTGTGCGGCGAACCGCTGCTCGCCCCGCATATCCCCTGTGCGCACCAAGCCGGCCACGCCCATGCCCGCATTGATAGCTGGGACCAGGCCTTGCCTTGGTTGCTCGGCACACTCTACGGAGACAACCATGACTGAAACCACCATCGAAGCCCGCTTGACCGCCCTTGGCCTGACCCTGCCGCAAGCCGCCGCCCCGGTTGCTGCCTATGTTCCCGTGGTGATCGCCGGAGGCTTGGCCCATATTTCTGGACAACTGCCGTTTATCGATGGCCAATTGGTAACTGGGCGTTTGGGCGAAGATGTCGCTCTCGATCACGGCATTGCCGCGGCGCAGGCTTGCGGCCTGATGATTTTGGCGCAGCTTAAAGCGGCCTTAGGATCACTGGATCGGGTAGAGCGGGTGGTCAAATTGGGCGCTTTCGTCAATTCCACCGCCGCCTTCACCGATCAGCCCAAGATCGCCAATGGCGCTTCAGAACTGATGGTTGCGGTGTTTGGCGAAGCTGGCAAGCACGCGCGCAGCGCCGTGGGTGTTCCGGTTCTGCCACTGGGCGCGGCGGTGGAAATCGATGCGATTGTCGCTGTTAAAGCGGCTTGATCGCTGGCTGGCCCCCGCGCCTGATCCGCGTCGGATCGGCTGGCTAAAAGCCGCGCAATTTGCCCATCGCGGGCTGCACAGCCCCGGCGTACCAGAAAACACACCCAGCGCCTTTGCCGCCGCTGTGGCGCAGGGTCTGGGTATCGAATGCGATGTACAAATTACCCAAGATCATCAGGCCGTGGTGTTTCACGATTATGATCTGGATCGCCTGACCAACGCGCGCGGTCCTATTGCCCAGCGCAGCGCTGCCGATCTGCACCGTGTGGTGCTCAGCGGCAGCACGGATACCATTCCCACGCTGGCCCAAATGCTTGATCAGGTGGCAGGCCGAGTGCCGCTGCTGATCGAAATTAAATCGCATCGGGGCAGCCCAATCGCCGCCCTGTGCCGGGCCGTTGACCAAGCGCTGTCTAACTATACCGGCCCGCACGCGGTGATGAGCTTTGATCCGCGCATCTGCCGCTGGTTCGCCGCCCAAGCCCCGCAAACCCCGCGCGGCTTGGTAATGACCGAGGAACATGACAGCGGCCTGATCGGTGGCCTGCGCCGCCATCTGTGGCTGTGGATCGCCCGGCCCGATTTTCTCGCTTATGACATCCGCGATCTGCCGAGCCGCTTTGCCGCAGCCCAGCGCCAGCGCGGTCTGCCGCTGGCCACCTGGACCGTGCGCAGTTCTGTGCTGCGGGAACGCGCCTTGGCCCATGCCGATGCCCCGATTGCTGAAGAAGCCGGGGTGGCCCGATGACCGCGATCACCGTGACCATGGGACAAGCCGTGGGGGATTTTTCCGCGGCTGCGTGGGATGCCCTCGACCCCACCGGCAACCCGTTTACCAGCCACGCCTTTCTGACCGCACTGGAAGAGTCCGGATCGGTGGGCGGCGATAGCGGCTGGGATCCGGCGCCGCTGGTCATCACCGGTGCGGACGGCCAACTTGCCGCCGCCCTGCCGGCCTATGTCAAACACCATAGCCAGGGCGAATATGTCTTCGATCAGGCCTGGGC
>JBEGLE010000033.1:0-6136 GCA_041183725.1 Pseudomonadota bacterium
AAGTCTGCCTTATAAGGCCGCGCTCCATAATCGGGGAACTGTTGCACCACGTTCTGCGCATAGTCGCGCCAGCCCAGTTCGCCCAAAAAGGTTGCCGTGCTGCCCCCAGCCCCAGCGTTACGATGCCAGACTGTTGCGGGCGAGATCTCGCCAAAATGCAGATGGCCTGAGAGGCGCGACGTGCCTTCCATCGCGGGCAGATTGCGCTGCGCTTCATAGCGGGCCACCTTAGCGACAAAGCGGTCCAAGCGATCAAGCGCCCCGCTTTCACCGGGCGTCCACTCGGCACGAAAGCCTGCGGCCCAATCGGGCTTGCTGGGGAGCAGACCCCAATCCTCAAGCTGATCAGAATGTGGCCATGCATCAGGAGCAACAAGGCGCTGCGGCGCGGGCAATGGCTCTGCCGGTGGCATCCGTTCATTCAGCGCACGCCAAAACGGCGTATAAATCTTGAACGGCGTCCCGCCACCCGTCAGCACCGTGCCCGGTGGGGCAAGATAATTGCCATGGTGAAGATGCAGCATCAAAGCCTCACCCACCGCGCGCTCGGCATTGCGCCACCACGGTTCATAGTGATGCAGACCATGCACTTCGCGCGCGCCTGTTTCTGCTGCCACGTCTGCCAAGACGGCCTCAGACTTGCCGCGTCGCAGCACCAAACCTGAGCCAATGGCCCGTAAATCGCGATCAAGGCTGATAAGGCTATGGTGTAGCCACCAACGCGAAGCCGCGCCCATCCGGCGATGGCGCGGACTGTCATCATCCAGCACATAGACCGGGATAACCGGCGCACCACTGGCAGCGGCGGCATGAAAGGCGGCCTGATCAGCAAGCCGCAAATCACGGCGTAACCAGACAAGAATGGGCTGTGTCATGGGTGCGGGATTACAGGGAAAGCCCGCTATGACAAGCCGGTGGAAATACCCCGGCCCATCACAATGACTTAGCCCTCAACCGTCCAAGTCTGGCCCTTGGCGAGCAGCTTGGCGAGATTGGCTTCCTTGCCCGCTGCCAGCTTGGCATTTTGGGCAATGACCGATTCCTCATAGGTCGGACGCGGATCGTCATAGATCACGCCCAGAGCCATAGGGAAATCACCAAAAGGCAGTTCAACCAACATATGCGCCAGCGAACGGTTGGTGACATCGTGAACGATTACGCCGGCTGCCTGCCAATCGCCATCGACAACATCCACCACCTTCAGCGTCAGGTTATCCTGATCCAGCGCGATGCCCTGTGTGTTTTTGTTGAACAGCATTGGCTCGCCGTTCTTAAGCCACAACTGCCGTGCTTCGGCCCCCTTGGGGGCGGCAAAATCTTCGAACACGTCTTTGTTATAGACGATGCAGTTTTGGAAAATTTCGATGAAAGCCGCGCCCTTATGGGCATGGGCGGCCTTCAAAACGTCTGGCAGGTTCTTTGACACGTCAAAACCGCGCGCCACAAACCGCGCCCCTGATCCCAAGGCAAAGGCACACGGCAGCGCAGGGCGATCAACCGAGCCACCAGGTGTGGTTGGGCTGTTCGTGCCAAGCCGGCTGGTGGGCGAATATTGCCCCTTGGTCAGGCCATAAATTTCGTTGTTAAACAGCATGATCTGGCAATTCAGATTGCGCCGCAGCAAGTGCATGGTGTGGTTGCCACCGATCGACATGCCATCGCCATCGCCGGTGACCAACCAAACATCCAATTCCGGATTGGCCAGTTTGATGCCCGTGGCAACGGCCGGTGCGCGGCCGTGAATGGTGTGGAAGCCATAGCTTGCAAGATAATAGGGAAAGCGGCTTGAGCAGCCGATGCCCGAAACGAACACGGTCTTTGCCGGATCGGCCCCGATTTCGGGCAGCGTGCGTTGTACCGCTTTCAGGATCGCATAGTCACCACATCCGGGGCACCAGCGGACTTCCTGATCCGATTCCCAATCCTTGATCGTGGTGGTGATGGGGCTCATATCGTTCATGCCAGCTCTCCTGCGATCGCTGCTTCAATTTCCGCAATGGTAAAGGGCTGACCCGAAACCTTGTTCAGCGGCTTGGCATCGACCAGATACTGATCACGCAGCACGGTCTTGAACTGCCCGGTGTTCATTTCAGGTACCAACACCTTGTCATAGCCCTTCAGCAGATCGCCCAGGTTCTCTGGCAATGGCCAGATATGGCGAACATGAATTTGACTGACATCCAGCCCCTTGGCCCGCGCGCGACCAACCGCTTGGTGGATCGGCCCATAGGTAGAACCCCAGCCGACCACGGCCAGCTTGCCGCCCGCTTCGCCCAAGGTGACTTCTTGTGCCGGAATACCCTTGGCCACGCCATCGACCTTATCCTTACGGGCATCGGTCTGCGCTTGGTGCGTGCCCGGCGCATAATCGAGATCACCAGTGTCGATGGCCTTTTCGATCCCGCCAATGCGGTGCATCAAGCCCGGTGTACCGGCCTTAATCCACGGACGCACACCCTGCGCGTCACGCTTGTACGGCAGCACGCGATCATCGCCGTTTTTCTCTGCCAAGAACGTGACGGGGAACGGGGTAAAGTCCGTCGGATCGGGTACTTGCCAAGGTTCAGCCGCATTGGCGATGTAGCCATCGGTCAACAGCATTACCGGGGTCATATATTGCACGGCAATGCGGCAAGCCTCGATCGCACATTCAAACGAATCCGCAGGGCTGCGCGCGGCAACCACAGGCATCGGCGCATCGCCATTGCGGCCATATACGGCTTGATAGAGGTCTGATTGCTCAGTCTTGGTCGGCAGGCCGGTAGACGGACCACCGCGCTGCGAATTGACGATAACCAGCGGCAGTTCAGTCATGATCGCCAGGCCCATCGCCTCGCCCTTCAGGGCAATGCCGGGACCAGAAGACGACGTAACCCCAAGCTGGCCAGCATAAGACGCGCCAATCGCCGAGCAGATTGCGGCAATTTCGTCCTCTGCTTGGAACGTGGTGACGCCAAATTCCTTAAGTTTGGCAAGATTGTGCAAAATCGCTGATGCTGGCGTGATCGGATAGCCGCCAAAGAACATCGGCAAACCTGCCAATTGCGCACCTGCCACCAGACCAAGGCTTACGGCCTCAGCGCCAGTAACAGTGCGATAGAGGCCAGGCGCGCTTTCTACCGGATCAAGGTGCAGCTTCTTAACCTGCCCGCCAATTTCAGCGGTTTCACCATAGGCATGGCCCGCATTCAAAGCGGCGATATTGGCATCGGCCAGAACCGGATTCTTGGCAAATTTGTCCTTCAGCCAAGCGATCAGCGGTTCGCGATCACGATCGAACATCCACAGCGCCAGACCCAACGTCCACATGTTCTTGCAGCGCAGGGCTTCTTTGTTGCCAAGCCCAAAAGGCTTAACCGATTCCAGTGTCAGCGCACTGATATCAAAGGCCAGCAATTGCCACTTGGACAAGCTGCCGTCTTCCAGTGGATTAACGTCGTACTTGGCTTTCTCAAGGTTGCGCTTGGTAAATTCACCACTGTCCGCAATGATCAGGCCGCCGGGCTTAAGCGAGGGAACATTGGTTTTCAGCGCCGCAGGGTTCATTGCCACCAGCACGTCAGGGGCATCACCGGCAGTATCAATCGAAGCAGAGCCAAAGTTGATCTGGAAGGCGGAAACGCCAAACAGCGTGCCTTGCGGTGCACGGATTTCAGCCGGAAAATCTGGAAACGTTGCCAGATCGTTACCCGCCAGCGCGGTTGAAAGCGTAAACTGGCCGCCGGTTAGCTGCATACCATCGCCGGAATCGCCCGCAAAACGAACCACGACTGCTTCCGGGCTTGCGCCGTCTTCGTGCTTTGCCGCTAGCTGCTTATCTACAACACCTGTCGTCATATTCGTCCTCTGCCGGCAATCCAGCTTCAATCATGTGCGGCGCCCTAGCCGCGATAGCTGCAATGCAGCAATGCAGAAAATCTGTTGTGAGCCAAAGCTAACTGTGATGCCAAACGCCTGCCAAGCGCGCTAGTCAAGCTACGAATTGATGCATAATGGCCTTGCAATGAATCAAACATCCCTTTCCCCGATATGGGCCAGCAAAGGACCTGCACAATGAGCCCTCTTGCCGACCTCCCCTATCGCCCCTGCGTTGGCATTATGCTCGTTAACACCCAAGGTCTGGTGTTTGTTGGCAAGCGGATCGACAGCCGCGAAGGCGATGCGTGGCAAATGCCGCAAGGCGGTATTGATGATGGCGAAGATCTTCACACCGCCGGCCTTCGCGAACTACGCGAAGAAACCGGCGTATTACCCGAAACGGCGACAATAATCGCGCAAACGCGCGCGGAATTGCTGTATGATCTGCCCGATGAATTGGCAGGCAGGCTGTGGAAGGGGCGATACCGCGGCCAGCGCCAGCACTGGCTGCTGGTCCGCTTCACCGGGTCAGATAGCCATATTGCAATCGAATCCCACGATCCACCAGAGTTCAGCGAATGGAAATGGGTTGAACCCGATTTGCTGCCCGATCTGATCGTGCCATTCAAAAAAGCGGTCTACCGCGCTGTTCTGGCAGAATTTCGCGATCTGATTTAATTGCGCACTTCGTTTAGCGTTGCGACAGGGGCCTGTGCCACCGCGCTATCTGGTGCGGCTGGCACGGTGGGGCCTTTGGCGATCTGGGCTGAGAGCAATTGGGCCTGCGCGCAGTTGTTGCACAGCGATTCCAAACGCAAAAGGCTGCGCTTGGCTTTCTCAATCGCCCCCTTTTCAACCAGTGCGCCGCCTTCGCCCGCAATGGCATCAAGATTTTGCGAATCCGTTCCCAGAGCTACGCGGTAATAGTGCAGCGCCTTACCTTGCAGCCCTTGCTTGCGATTGGCATCGGCCAGATCAAGCATCAACACCACACTGCCGGGTTGAATCGCCAAAGCTGCTTCAAAGCTATCAATTGCGCCTTGCACATTGCCAGCGCCAAGCGCGGCCTTACCTTCCAGTTCAAGCGCCGCCGCCCGCGGATCGAGTGACTGGTTCGGGGCCGAATGCAGCACACTTGAGCTAAGCGCCAAAGCGAGCGACATCGACAGGGCAGCAAGCGAATAACGCATCAACCTCTCCATTACCGAGATCCGGCGCAAGGGCTCGGGGGTCGTCATAGGCACAGGGGTTATCACGGCAAAACAAAACGTGCGATGAAAAATCCATCGGTGGCATCATGCGCCGGCGTGAGCCGCAAACCCTGCCCATGCCGGCGGCCCGCTGGCAATTGGGGCAGGTCTAGCTGCCAAGTGGGATTCCGCTTCAGAAAGGCCGCGGCCTGATCAGCCCCTTCCTGATCGAGCAGCGAACAGGTGACATAGGTCAGCCGACCACCCGGCTTGACCAGTTTCGCGGCAATATCCAGCAAGCGCGCTTGCACAGCAACCAGTCGCGCCAGCGCCGCTGGTGTCAGGCGCCAGCGTGCCTCTGGATTACGGCGCCATGTCCCCGTGCCAGAGCACGGCGCGTCGACCAAAACCGCATCCGCCTGTCCTTGCCAATCGGCCAAAGCATCCAGCTCTTTTTCGGGATTGAGCAAACGGGTATGAATAATCGTCGCCCCAGCCCGCTCAGCTCTGGGTTGCAACCGAGACAAGCGATCCCGATCAATATCGCAGGCCAGAATGTCTCCGCGATCATCCATCGCTGCGGCTAGCGAGAGGGATTTCCCCCCTGCCCCCGCGCAGAGATCAATCACCCTGTCACCCGGACGCGCCCCTACGGCGATGCAGGCAATCTGCGATCCCGCATCCTGCACCTCTATGCCCCCCGTTTGATAGGCAGGCCACTGTTCAAGCGCGGTTCCTGCGGCATAGCGCAGACCATCGGGGGCAAGGCTAGGCTCACCGGGTTCTGGCAGATCAAGCGTTCCGGCCTTTAGCCGGTTAATCCGCACATCCAGCGGCGCGCGCGATAGCAAGGCCAAGGCCTCACCATCAGTAATCCCTGATGCGGCAAGTGCCTGTTCCAGCCAAACCGGCGCAACCCCGCCCATGGCGCGGGGCTCATCAGGGGTAATCACCGCCGGTGCATGGCGCACGCCATCAAACAAGGCAGCCAAGGCGGGATCGCTATCGGCCAGCCGCAGCAATGCCGCGCGGCCATTTTCCGGCACGGGCCCACAAGCCCGGATCGCGGCATAGGCCAGTTCGCGCAC
>JBEGLE010000034.1:0-4583 GCA_041183725.1 Pseudomonadota bacterium
ACGCAGTATTGCTGATGCCATGGTGGCAATAAATTCGGCGGTGACTTGCGGGATGCACGCCAAACCGACTAGATTTAAGATCTATGAGAAGCCGATTTCAAAACCTAGAACCTGATCGCCAAGAGCGTCTTATCGAAGCTGCTATTGCTGAGTTTTGCAGTCTCGGCTTTGAAGCCAGCTCGCTTAACCGCATTTTGAAAGAAGCCGGGATGAGCAAGAGCTCATTCTATTATTATTTTGACGACAAGGCAGACATTTTCGATGAAATTGGCCGGCGATCAATCGCAATGGTGATTGCCGAAATTGGCAAGGTTCCTGTTGCTTCGTTAACCTATGCTTCGTTCTGGAGCGAGATCGAAGACATGTTGCTCCGCGCCAAAACCGTGCTGGAGCAAGACCAGTGGTTTGTTCGCATGTGCCGACTTTATTATCACCACCGTAGCGGTGGCGATCCAGAAGCAGCGGATTCACCTCTATTCGGATCCATTCGCGAATGGATTCACGCTTTAATTACCCACGGCCGGTCGATTGGCGTTGTTCGCACAGACTTGCCCCCAAGCCTGCTGATAAGCATCGCTATGGGACTGGCAGAGGCTATGGATCGCTGGACTTCCCAAGCCTGGGATAGTCTAAGCAGCGCAGAACGCGGCTCTATGTTGCGCCAAGAGGTGGCACTGTTCCGCCGCCTGCTCGAATAATCGCGCAGCAACTGGTCAAACTCTTGCTGGCGCAGGCCAGCGGTTAATCACGCGCTATCTATCCCATTGGAAACGCTTTCCGTCTGGGTGCGGCTGCACGCTTGCAGAGTTGTGCGCGTGTATTTGCCCGAAATATTACTGACATCAGTGTCAGTCGTTGACCATTAAAACGGAAAAGAATATGGCACTGCATGGCTTTTTGACGCATTGATAATTCTATGTGTAAATATTATTGTTCTGTTAAGCATTGTTGCAAATATTTCACCAAAACTCAGGGCCTAAGTCGCTGATCGGCGCAGGACGCCTTGGTGTTGCGCAACGGGGCCGCTCTTGTCCGCTTTGGGCGCACGACGTCCGTGAGGGCGGAGTGAACCAAGCAGGCCAATCACAGCTAATACAGGGTGCGCCATGAGAATGCTTATCTCGCTACCCGATCGGCGCCAAGGATCAGGCGGCAGTCTGGCCCATGCCGACAAACAGCGCCATCCCATAAGCCCTATCGATCTTCCCGCCACGAGCCGCGCCTTGCATATTGCCGCAGTCATTCCACAACAGGGTGCGGAACAATCTCGGCGTATCGGCAATTTGCGGCAAAGCGCCCTTCATCTGCTGAAACTGCTGCGCAATGCCAATGCGCACCATCGCCTCGAATTGCGGGCAATGGACCAAGCGAGCATCGTTTTTCCGGATGATTATTTGCCGCAGCTTACGGTCTCTACGCCGGAAAATTGGCCTGAAGCACCCGATCTTGTGCTTGATTTTGGCGGAATTCTTAATGCCTCTGCCGTGGCTGACCTGCGCCGCCGCGGGGCCAAAGTGGTCAACTATAGCAGCGGCCCTGACTATTTAATGGCCCCAGAAACGGCCACCACGACTGACATGCTACCCGCCTATCATGATATTCCGTATGATGAGATTTGGGTTACCCCGCAGGTGGCGCGGGCCACCTATTTTTTGATGCACACCATCGGACAAAATCACATCAAAGTGGCGCCCTTTGTTTGGAATCCCGCGCATCTTCCCGTCGAATCGGGTTTCGGGCATAATGCAGCGGAATATGAACCCCATACCCATGCCCCCGCGGTCAGCATCATTCCCCCCGCCTTCGATGCCGCGCGCAGTTGCCTGTTTCCCTTACTTATCGCCGAAAATGTGCAGCGGCGAGGGCGGGCGGATTTGGAACAGGTTTTGGTTAGGCACGGCAGCATTCCGCTTTCGCAACATGAAACCTATGCCACTCTGATCGCCAAACTCGACATTTCGCAAAATGGCATCGTTGCCTTTCAGGGATCCGATAACAATCCCGGCCTCATCGGTGGCCGATCAGAGATCCACCTTAGTTACCAAAGTGATTTCTCGTTCGGAGATGATATCCTTTACCTGTGCTGGATGGGTTATCCGGTGGTGCACAATTGGGATTTGGCATCGCATCTGGGCTATTACTATCGTGGCAATGATCTGAGTGAGGGCAGCAAACGGCTCAGCACCGCTCTGGAAAGGCACAGCCACGATTGGGTTGGCTATCGCACCCACCAAAGAAAAAACATCGCGCGATTCCTGCCCTCTAGCCCTGAATTGATCGACATATACAGCCGCCTGATCCAAGATTTGCTAGATTAAGCCGCACTAACTCTGGGCAATGCCGGGGCGCATAAAGGGCGATGGCTGGCTTTAGACAATATCAACCACCACTTTGCCGCGCGCCTTGCCTGAGGCCAGAAGACGGTGGGCATCCGGTGCCGTATCCAAGCAAAAGCGCGCCGGATCAATTAGTGGCCTTAATTTGCCCGCATCAACCATTGTGCTGACCTGCCGCAATATGGTGCCAAGTTCTGACCGAGCCTGCGCATTCAGCAGATTCAACAACATGAACACCAGATGCAAAGACAGCGCCTTGCTGTGCATCGGCCCCAAATCCACGGCAAGGCGGGCATTAATCGTCACGATCCGTCCGCCAATGGCCGCGGCTTCGAACGATGTCGCCAGATTGCTGCCCCCCGCCGTATCAAACACCGCAGTGAAACCAGCACCGCCTGTCAAGCGGGCAAGATAATCGGCAACCGGTTCGTGGCGATAGTTCACCACCGCATCGGCCCCCAGATCGCGTGCCATTGCAGCGCCATCCTCTGAACCAACCGTGGCCACCACTTTTGCGCCCAAGGCCTTGGCCAATTGGATCACCACATGGCCTACCCCGCCCGTGCCGCCATGCACCAACAGCGTTTCATCGGCAGCAAGCGCAAGCTTCTCCATGCCTTGCCACGCGGTAATCGCCACCAAGGGCAAGGCCGCTGCTTCGCGAAAGGTCAGGCTCTGCGGCTTGGGTGCCAGCAAGCGGGCATCGGCAAGGCAATAGTCGACCAGCGTGCCGCCCATCCCATTGATACCGCCCACGCAGCCATAAACAGCATCGCCAATCTGAAAGTCCGTGACCCCTTCGCCCAGTTTTTCAACTGTGCCAGCAAGATCAGCCCCCAGAACCGCAGGCAAGGCCGGGCCAATCAGCAAGCCTTCTCGGATTTTGATATCAACCGGATTTATCGCCGCCGCATGGATGCGCACCAATACCTCGCCCGCTCCCGGTGACGGAGTTGGCACATCAACACGGGTCAGCTTTTCTGGGCCGCCATGTTCATACAGCATCAGCGCGCGCATTGTGGTTCCTTGGCTTAGAGCATCATGCCCTGAAAATTAAAGCAGGCGGTCAGCAAAGTTGGGGGGGCGCTTTTCGGAAAAAGCGGCCATACCTTCAGCGAAGGCGGGGGCAGCGAACAACTGATCGAACAGGCTGTCACTGCTATCTTGGCCATCAGGATCACCCAAGCACTGAAAAACCTGCTTCAAAGCCACAAGACTTTGCGGGGCGTTTTGCGCGATACCAACAGCCAAGTGCCGCACGTCTTCATCCCCGCCGCCGCTTTCAACCAGACCAATGCGCAGCGCTTCAGCGCGATCTATGGTTGCCGCCGTCAACAACAAGCGCCGTGCTTGGCCCATGCCAACAAGCTGCACCAACCGGGCAATGTCGGAATAGGGGTAGGCGATCCCCAGCTTGGCCGGGGTCAGGCCAAATCGCGCCTGATCACCAGCAATGCGAAAATCACAAGCCAGCGCCAAAGCCACACCCGCGCCAAAACAATTGCCTTGGATATTCGCGATAGTGGGCATCGGGAGACTGGCCAGGGCTTCGATGCCCGATCGCATGGCCAGACGAAACCGCGCAACCAAATCGGGGTTATGGGGCATATCTGCCATGGCCTTGATATCAGAGCCGGAACAGAAATTGTCCGCCTGCTCCGATTCAAGCAAGACCACCCGTGCTGCCGAGGCGCCAATGGCCTCGGCCGCTAAGCGCAATTCCTGCCAATCTGTAATCGACAGCGCATTGCGGGTTTCTGGCCGATTGAGGACAAGTGTGGCGATCGGGCCCTCAAACTTGGTAGTGATCATGATCTGGTCTTAACCTGCAAGTAAAGCGCAGGCATCAGCTTCGCTGACCACCTCGGCATATTTGGCCTGCAAATCAAACAGGTTGGCTTCATGCGGACCGGGGTGGCGATCCGCGCAAGCATCGCGGACCACAAAGGGAATAAAGCCATATTGCAAGGCATCCAGCGCCGTTGCGCGCACACAGCCCGACGTGGAAAAGCCGGTGATCAGCAGCGTATCAACCCCCGCACTATGCAGAGTGGATGCCAGTGACGTTCCAAAGAAAGCCGAGGCATATTGCTTGGTCACGACAATGTCTGTGGGGCTGGGCTGCAGCGATGGCGGGAAAGCCCCAAGCGGCGACCCTTTCTGAAACGCGCTGAGCGCGGGCACCTTTTGATAGAAGTAACCCCCATCAGCCCCGCCATTCTGATATTCCACATTGGTGAACACCAC
>JBEGLE010000035.1:0-4061 GCA_041183725.1 Pseudomonadota bacterium
CCCACAGGATCAGCAGGCCAAAATAGAACTCACTGACCAAGACGCCGTAAGTAACCACGATCCCCAGCCCCCGCGTGGCGATGACGGATCCCAGCGCGCCAAACACCGCAAAGGGGGCAAAGCGCATGACATAGTCGGTCACCTGCAACATCAGCTTGGCCAAGGCCTCGCACCCGCGCACCAGCACCGCGCCGCGCTCACCCATGGCCGAAAGCGCCACACCGAAGAACAGCGAAAAGACCAAGATCTGCAACACGTTGTTGCTGGCCATCGCGTCAAAGGCGCTGGTCGGGAACACTTCCAGCACGAAATGGCGGACGGTAAAGTCTGCGGTCGCCAGCGTGCCAATATCGCCGCCGGGACGGAAAGCCAGCCCAACGCCTGGCTTGAACAGATTAACCAGCACCAAGCCGAGGCTGATAGAGATGAGGCTGGCAGTGATGAACCACGCCAGCGCCCGGCCACCAATGCGGCCCAAGGCGCTGCTATCGCCCATGCCGGCTATGCCGGTGACCAAGGTGGCAAAAACCAATGGCGCAATGATCATTTTTACCAGCCGCAGGAACACGTCGGCCAGCAATTTCAGCATATCCGCCAGTTGCAGGGCCGTGGGATCACCCGCCGGAAAGCTGGCGTGAATGGCATAGCCCACGGCCAAGCCCAGCAGCATGCCAAGGATGATGAAGTGTGTCAGCCGCTTGGTCATGCCCGTTTCCCCATTCGCTTGTTTGGTACGGTAACAGGGGGTAATCCTGAGGGCAATCGCAGGGTATGGCCTACCCCCGCAGCCCCGCCTCTGCCGCGCGGCGATAGATACGGGCAAGAACTTCGAGATCGACAATTGCCACAGCTTCATCGCGCTTATGCATGGTTGCATTGCACAGGCCGAATTCGATCACCGGGCACAGGTCTTTGAGGAAGCGCGCATCTGAGGTGCCGCCGGTGGTGGAGGCTTCGGGAACCAAGCCGGTCTCGGCGGTAACCGCTTGGGCCAACAGGGTTGAGAAATCCCCCGGCGGGGTCAGAAACGCCTCACCGGATATGACCGCGCAGGCCGCGCCGCCGTGGCGCGCGGCAATTGCCGCGACACGATCGGCTAGGCCCTGTCCGGTGTGCAGATTGTTAAACCGGATCGAAATGCGCGCGCTGGCCTTGGCCGGGATCACATTGGTGGCCGGATTACCACTGGCAATATCGGTGATTTCCAGATTGGAGGCCTGAAACCAATCGGTGCCATCATCAAGCGGCATGGCATCCAGTTCAGCCAGCAGGGCTACCAAACGCGGCGCGGGATTATCGGCCAGATGCGGATAGGCGACATGGCCTTCGCGCCCCATCACCTCGAGCCAGATGTTAACCGAACCACGGCGGCCGATCTTCATCATATCGCCCAGCCGCTTCACCGAGGTCGGTTCACCCACCAAGCAAAGATCGGGAATCGCATCGACAGAGCGCATATGGTCAATCAGCGCCAGCGTGCCATGCTTGGCCACGCCTTCTTCATCGCCGGTGATGATCAAGCTAATGGTACCAGCCGAGGCCGGAATGTCCGCCACGGCAGCGACCATGGCCGCGATAGCCCCCTTCATATCCACCGCGCCGCGCCCATGCAGCAGATCGCCGCGCCGCTCTGGCAGGAAAGGGCCGCTGGTCCAGCCTTCGCCGGGGGGAACAACATCCAAGTGCCCAGCAAAGGCAAAATGGCGGCTGCCCGCTGGCCCTTGGCGAAGGGCAAACAGGTTTTCCACCGGGCCATCGGGAGCCGTTCCCGAGAGCGACCGGTGAACAGAAAAGCCCAAGGGCGTAAGCTGCGCTTCCAAGCAATCGAACACCGCGCCGGTGGCCGGAGTTACGCTGGGGCAAGCGATCAACGCTTCGGCGAGATCAAGGACAGAGGGAGTTTTGCTCATGGTTGTGTCCCGCATATGGGCTATAGCGCCCAGTGACAAGCAAGACTGCCACTATCCCGCCAAGGCTGCATCCAGCAGCACGGCCAGCCTTAGGCCACCTTGGGTGATCCGGCGCTGGGCATCCGGGATGCTCGCCTCAATCGCCGCATTGCTCCACACCACGGCCTTGGGCGCAGGTTCCCCGTTGCAGGGATCGTGGCCAAAGGCGCGCAGATAGACGATGTTCGCCAATTGCCAGCTTTCATGCCCCCAATCGGCCACTGTCCCACCACCAAGCTCCGCCCGCTCTGCCGCTCCATAGCGCCGCACCAAGGGCGGATTGGCAGAAGAGATCGATCGTTCCGCCTGAACCCCATCCCACAGCCAGTGCAGATTGCTGACCGGGGCAAGGCCATAGGTAGCCTTCACCGCATTGCCGCCGGCATCGCCGTTATCTCCCGAATGGAGCGGCATATGAATATCACCCACCAAATGAACCAGAAAGGCCAAGGCCTCTAACCGTTGGGCCTTGGGCAGGCGCTTGTCCGCCAAGATACGGCGATTACGTTCAATCTGCGCGGAAACGCATTCACCGTTGGCGCAATTGGCCTTGGGATCAAATGCCTTGCACACTGGCTCTGTCTGGTAATGCCACGGGAAGCTATAGGCCCAGCGCCACGCATCCTTGCGAATGCAATCGGGCCAGTAACTGGCATCGCCAATGGATCGCACCCGGCACGTCGGCGTGCCCAAGCCTTTTTCCGCCTTCAGCAAAGCAGCTATTTGGGCGCGGGTGTGCGGCTGGACATTGACCCAGGCAATATCAGCCACCGTGCGATGGCCATATTCCCCCCAAGCCAGCACCGGTCCAGACCAGACTGCCACGCACAGAGCCAAGAGGGCGGCAAGGCGGCGCACCGCCCCAGCGAAATAGGTTTTATTACGGATAAAAAGCGCCATGCCGCATGGCTAGACTTGTCGCCCAAGCCTGTCGAGCCAGAATAGGCATCACGCTGCAATGATCTGTGCCTTGGAAAAAGTCCTAGCTTTGCGGCGGCCCCGGCCATTGGCAATTGCGGTTTGATAGCAGGGCAATCTGATCCTTGGTCAGATCATCCGACGCCTTCAAGGCGGCCAGCGCCATATAGCCATCAAAGGTATTAAACCCGATTTCCGACAAGGCACTGCGGACATTGCGGCAGAACTGATCGGCCGCCGCCGCACCTGTGGCCCCGGCTTTCAAATTGCCAACCTGCGCGGTCCACCATTTAAGTTGCCGCAGATAGGCACCCAGCGTTACCGGCTGATCGCCATTGGCGATCACAGGGAAATGCAGAACATCGCCCAATTGCTGGGTGATTTCGTTTTTCGCCTTGTTCTGGGCAGCCTGCAGGGACGCCGCGCAGTCAGTGGCCGGGCAGGTCACCGATTGGACTGAAAAGGCGGAAACGCGGGGCGCAGAAAAGGCAATTGTCCACTTGCCAACGGGCATATAGTCCAAGTCATTAAGGCGAAGCTGATCAGCACCACCATTGCCCTGCTCTTGCGCCTTGCGGGCCAAGCTATGCGCGTTCCATTTACCTTCCTTGCGGGGCAAGCGCAGATCAATGGTTACGGGCAACCAATCGCGCACCGGACCATCCACAACCTGAACTTCATCCAGCTTGGTCGCCATCAAACCGTTGATCGCACTATCAATTGATGTGGCCACGGCCCGATTGGATTGCGCCGATAGTTTGGTAAGCAAGGCTGGCGGGGAGGCAAGCAAACCTGTGGCGGTCATCACGGCCGAAAGCGCGGTTGTTGCGGCGCTGGATTCGGTGGTGTCTGATCCGCTGACGGTAATCGTGGCTCTGGCAATATCACCCGCACCGGTGCCACGCACCAGAAACAGCGGATACTTTTGCGCCACATGATAGATGGTGCGATTGAACTGCTCGCCCCCCGCCTTGGTGCTATCATGACTGAGTGAAAGCAGCGGAACTGTGGCGACGAAATCGCCCGATTCCACTTTGACTGACAGCGTTTCGCTGTGATGCTTGCCCACGAAAAAACGCTCAATCCCTGAACGCTTCTTATAGGGATAAACTTCGGGGTTTAGGGCAGTGGACGGGGTGTTTGTCTCATCGCTCACACTTCCGTCTTGGGCCACAATGACCAATCGGGTGTAGG
>JBEGLE010000036.1:0-5428 GCA_041183725.1 Pseudomonadota bacterium
CAAAAGCAAGGCCGAGAAGGCGAAAGCCAGCAAGGACACGTCTCATAAGGCTTCACGCAGCAGCCGAACCAAAGTGCGGGACAGCGGAAAAGCCAAAGCCAATAGGCACCAAAGGTCGGCCCGCGTTAGCTCTGCCCACGTTACAGGGCCTAAATTGATACCCGCGCCGATCGCAACAGAGGCTGCGCCAAACCCTGCCGCACCTGTCGTCTCCCCGCCACCCGTAACCATCCCAATGATCGGTGCCGGCAGTGAATGGGATGAAGCGCGCGCCCGAATAAAAGCAAGCGCGGCCAGCCCGATTGCCCAAGCCATCCAACAGTGGAAGTGGCTTAGCAGCACCGACGGGGCAAGCTTTGCCACCTATACCAGCTTTCTCCTGAGCTATCCCGGCTTCCCGCTGGAAGACAAAATGCGGCGCAGTGCGGAAAAGGCGCTGGAGCGTGAAAACCCCGGCCCCATTCAGACCGCGGTCTTTTTTGACCGCTTTCCGCCGCTGACCAACCCGGGCTTGGCGCGTTATGCCTTGGCTCTGGCTGCGCTGCGCCGACCAGAAGCGCAAGACACAGCCCTGGCGGCATGGCGCGGCGGGGCCATGGGCGAATTAAGCGAAGTTGCGCTGGAGCAATGGCTGGCCGGCAAACTCTCGACCGCCGATCAAGACGCCCGGATGGACGCCCTGCTGTGGGCGGGATCGATTGGCCCGGCCAAGCGGCAATTAGATTTGGTATCACCAGCCCAGCGCCCGATCATGGCGGCACGGTTGGCAGCGCTCAGCAGCACGGATGCCAACGATCCGGTGATTGTCTCTCCGGAACAGGCCAGCCATGATGCTGGCTGGCTTTACAACCGCGCCCGTCAATTGCGCCGACTGGGTATGTCCCAAGCCGCCTCTGCCTTGCTTGCGAACCGCGCCCCCTTGAAACAGCCGCCATTGGATGCGGAAAAATGGATCGACCTGCAACTGGATAGCGCGCGTGACAGCGATATGCACACCGCAATCCAGATCGCGGCGCGCATAGATGATGCTTTCTTGCCCGGCACTGATGTCAGCCGCCTGTCCTATGGACTGCGGGATAATTACACGACTTTGATGTGGCTTGCCGCCATGGGGGCACTGACCCAAGAAGGTGATCCACGCGCCGCCGCCCCACTGTTTCGCCGATATGGCTTGGCTGCGCGAACCGCACAAACCAGAGCCAAGGGTTTTTACTGGGCCGGGCGGGCATTGGCCCAAGCGGGAGAGAGAGAGGCCGCCAATCGGGATTTCGCCGCAGCGGGGGCCTATGCCGATCAGTTCTATGGCATGTTGGCCCGCGAACGGCTTGGCCAACCCCTGCCCGCCTTTGATGCCATGCCCACCGCGCTGTCATCGCCAGCAGCGCGTGCCGCATTCAACGCCCAGCCCCTAACCGCCGCCGTGCGCGAAGTGGCGCGCGAGAGCGATTGGTCAACCGCCGTGCGGTTTTTCCGCGAAATTGCCGATCAGGCAGAAAGCCAAGACGATCATATTCTGGTGGCTGATCTGGCCCGTGAATTGGGACGGCGTGATCTGGGGGTTATTCTGGGTCAGGCCGCCCATGCTGATGGTTTGGGTGATTTCCAGAAAATATCCTTTCCGCTGATCCCAGTGCCACAGGGCTCCAATTGGACCATGGTCCACGCGATCAGCCGGCAGGAAAGCCAATTTGCCATGAACGCTGTCAGCCACGTTGGCGCGCGCGGATTGATGCAATTGATGCCGGGAACCGCACGCGGCACGGCAGCAAAGGTTGGCCTATCCTATGATCCGCAATCGCTGCTTAGCAGTGCACCTTATAATTTGCGGCTGGGTGATGCGGTGATCAGCCAGAACCTGCGCAGCTATGGCGGTTCCTATCCTTTGGCTATCGCCGCTTATAATGCCGGTGGCGGCAGTGTGAACAAGTGGCTGCGCGCCAATGGCGATCCGCGGACCGGCGCGATCGACTGGATTACGTGGATCGAGCGCATCCCGTTCAGCGAAACCCGTGGCTATGTGCAGCACGTGCTGGAAAACGCCGTGGTCTATGAACGGATGAACCCTGATCACGCGAGCTATGCCGGCCCCAATCCGCTCAGTCATTTTCTGGGCAAGAGCAATCCCGGTTAACCCATGGCAGCCCAAGGGGATCAAGCCCCGCCCATTACCCCGACTGGCATGGCCGCGCTGCGGGCGCGCTATGATCATTTGCTGGGCACCGAACGGCCACAGATCGTCGAAATCGTCAGTTGGGCCGCCGGAAATGGTGATCGGTCCGAAAACGGGGATTATATCTATGGGCGCAAGCGGATGCGCGAGATTGACCGGGAGCTTACCTATCTGGCCAAACGGATGAAGCTGTTGCGGGTGATTGATCCGGCCCAACAAGCTGATCAATCGCGGGTATGGTTCGGGGCCAGGGTCACCATTGCCGATGAAGAGGATAGCCAACGCAGCCTGACATTGGTGGGCGATGATGAGCAGGATGCAACCCAAGGTCTGATCGGCTGGAGCGCCCCTATGGCCCGCGCCCTGCGTGGTGCGGCACTGGGCGATTTGCGGCGGGTGCGCCTGCCCACGGGCGAAAAGGAATGGGAAGTCATTGCCATCACCTACCCCCCCGCTGCCTTTGCCCTTTAGAAGCCGCAGGATTGAAAGCGAAACTTCATACCGCAAAACATTGTCTGCTTTTTTGATAGAGAATAGACGGGCTACCCCACTCCTGCCACAATGGCGTTGCTATACCCCTAGCGCCCACCGGAGAATCACGCGGTTATGGACCTTTTTGCCCATTTCGACTTTATGCATGCCGCGGCCGGATTCTTTGTCGGCGTGATGGTTGGCCTGACCGGGGTTGGCGGCGGTTCATTGATGACGCCTTTGCTGGTGCTGTTTTTCCATCAGAACGTAAAAACGGCGGTGGGCACCGATCTGCTCTATGCGGCGATTACCAAGATGTTCGGCTCTGCGGTCCACCACTCACGCGAGACCGTGGACTGGCGCATTTTCCGCCTGCTTGCCACAGGCAGCATTCCTGCCGCTCTGATCACTGTTGTGGCTCTGCAATATCTGGGCAAGGTGGGCAAAGATACCGAGCATACCATTATGCTGGTGCTGGGCGGCATGCTGCTGATGACCGCGCTGGCCACCCTGTTTCAAAAGCGGCTGATCGCCTTTGCCGGTGAACATAACGAAATGCGTCTGCGCCATGCCCAAGTGCCCACTATTCTCTTGGGCGCGGTTATTGGCGTGCTGGTCTCGATATCATCGGTGGGTGCAGGGGCAATCGGGGTCACTGCCCTGTTGATGCTCTATCCGCGTCTGCCCGTATCACGACTGATTGGCACCGATATTGTCCATGCCGTGCCGCTGGCCTTGGTGGCGGGTGCGGGCCACTGGTTTATCGGGGATGTGGATTTGGGTCTGCTGTTCAATCTGCTGGTCGGATCGATCCCCGGCGTGATCATTGGCAGCATGCTCTCCACCAAAGCGCCAGATCATGTTTTGCGCCCAGCCTTGGCTTTTGTCCTGACCTTATCGGGGCTTAAGCTGCTGACTCATTAAACCGTTTGGCCATGGCCGAAGTGATCAACCTGCGCCTTGCCCGCAAGGCTAAGGCCCGCAGCTTGGCCGCGCAGCACGCCGCAGCCAAACGCGCCCAGCACGGGCAAACCAAAGCCGCAATAACGCTCTTACGCGCTGAGGCTGACCGGGCATCCCATCAGCTTAATCAAGCCCAACGCGAGGGAGAAACCGACTGATGCGCACCACCTTTGATACGGCTACCGTGCGGCTTTACCATCTTGATTCCGCCCCTGAAGGCGGTGCGGCGCAGACCCTGTTCTATGGTCCGTTGACCGAAGCCTTGGCCCTTGCCGCGCAGCAAGACGAAGCGGTACAAGACGGCCTGTTCATCGCAACCGACAATGATGTGGTGGCCTATCTTGATCTGATTGAAGGGTAACTGAGGCTGCGCTAGCCAAAGCCGCCCTGCCCGCCTATATCCCGCAGCCCATGTCCAACACAGCTCTTATGCCCATTGCCGGGGCCTTTGACCCGGTCACCGTCCCGCGCACCGTTACCCCGCGCAGCGATGGCCGTGTCGAAATCACTGGCCTGCCGCGCACCGCCATTGCTGATTTGTTCGTCTCTGCGGGACTGGATAGCAAGGCGGCCAAATTGCGCGCCAAGCAGGTCTATCACTGGCTGTATCACCGCGGCGTGACCGAATTTGAGGCGATGACCGATATCGCCAAGACCATGCGCCCGTGGCTGGCTGAGCGGTTTGTTATCGCGCGGCCAGAGATCGTGCTGGCCCAACATTCGAGCGATGGCACCCGCAAATGGTTGCTGCGCACCGCCGATGATCACGAATTTGAAATGGTGTTCATCCCCGATGCGGATCGCGGCACGCTCTGCGTTTCCAGCCAAGTCGGTTGCACGCTCAACTGCCGGTTCTGCCACACCGGCACCATGCGGTTAGTGCGCAACCTGACACCCGGTGAGATCGTTGGTCAGGTTATGCTAGCGCGCGATGCCTTGGGTGAATGGCCCAAGGCGGGCGGCACGATGGCCGGGCTGGATGAAGACGAGGATGAAGGCACCTATTCCTCGGACGGCCGCCTGCTAACCAATATCGTCATGATGGGCATGGGCGAACCGCTGTATAATTTTGACCATGTTCGCGATGCGTTGAAGCTGGTGATGGATGGCGATGGCTTGGCCCTGTCAAAGCGCCGCATTACCCTGTCGACCAGCGGCGTGGTGCCCATGATGGCCCGCTGCGGCGAGGAAATTGGCGTTAATTTGGCAGTATCGCTGCACGCCGTATCCAAAGAGGTGCGCGACGAGATCGTGCCGATCAACCGCAAATACGGGCTGGAAGAGCTGCTTCAGGCCTGCGCCGACTATCCCAGCGCCTCGAACGCCCGGCGCATCACCTTTGAATATGTGATGCTGAAAGACAAGAACGACAGCGATGCCGATGCGCAGGAACTGATCCGCCTCCTGCGCCACTATCGCCTGCCGGCCAAGGTCAATCTGATCCCGTTCAACCCATGGCCCGGGGCGCCCTATGAATGTTCAACGCCCGAACGGGTGCGGCGCTTTTCCGAGATCATATTTGATGCCGGTATCAGCGCCCCGATCCGCACCCCGCGCGGGCGCGATATTGATGCCGCTTGCGGCCAATTGAAAACCTCAGCCCAAAAACTAAGCCGCGCCGAGCTTGATCGATTGGTCGAGGAAAAGCAGGCGGCGCTTGATTGATTGGCACAACCCTATGCAACCCGCAGTCCTTATAACCGGCGGCGCCAAACGAATTGGCAGCGCCCTTGCCCGCAGCTTTGCCAAAGCTGGCTGGCGCGTGGTGATCCATTATGGCCGATCGCAAGCTGAGGCAGAGGCTCTGGCCGCAAGACTGCCCCA
>JBEGLE010000037.1:0-2684 GCA_041183725.1 Pseudomonadota bacterium
GCATCGCCAGCCGCTCGATCCCCGCAGCCCAGCCAACCGCTGGCGTGGGGGCGCCGCCCAGACTTTCCATCAGACCGTCATAGCGTCCACCGCCCAGCACGGTGCCTTGGGCCCCCAGCCGATCGGTGACGAATTCAAAGGCCGTGTGGCGATAGTAATCCAGCCCGCGGACCAGCGCCGGGGCGCGGGTCCAGGCCACACCCGCGGCATCAAGCCCGCTGGTCACCTTGGCAAAGAAATCCTGCGCTTCGACCGAGAGGAAATCGTCGATTTTTGGCGCATCGGCGGTGAACACTTTATCCCGTGGATCTTTCGAATCGAGAATGCGCAAGGGGTTCTTTTCTAAGCGCTCCTGCGAATCTTCGCTCAATTCCGCCTTGTGGGTGCGGAAATAGGCCACCAAAGCATCGCGCCATGCCTCGCGGCTACTGGCATCCCCCAGCGTGTTCAGTTGCAGGGTCACGCCATCGGCAATGCCCAATTCGGTGATCAGTTGATCGGCCATAACCAGCAATTCGACATCAGCCTGCGGCTCTGCCGCGCCAATGATCTCGGCATCGATCTGGTGGAACTGGCGGTAACGGCCCTTTTGCGGGCGCTCATAGCGAAACAGGGGGCCGTGGGTCGCCAGTTTCAGCGGGGCGTGTTGCTGCCAACCGTTGGTGAGAAAGGCGCGGGCGATCCCAGCGGTGAATTCGGGCCGCAGGGTCAGCGATTCGCCGCCGCGATCTTCAAAGGAATACATTTCCTTGGACACGACATCGGTTGTCTCGCCAATCGAACGGCTGAACACTTCGGTCTTTTCAAACACCGGCATTTCCGCACGGCGGAAACGGTAAAGTTTGCGCACCCGCTCGAATGTTTCAACCACGAAGGCAAAGGCTTCGGCTTCGGGGCCAAAGATGTCTTGCGTGCCGCGGATCGCCTGCGGTGTTTGGATGGCTGATTTCTTGTCGCTCATGGCCGCGCGCTTAGCCCTTTCGCGGCGCTTGGGAAAGGCACTCGTCAATCCCACGGTTGCGAAAGCGAAAATCGCAGGGCACACGTTGCTATATGAAACTTAACCGCACCCTCATCCCGCTTGCCGCTATGCTGCTTTCCACTGCGGCTTTTGCCCAAACACAAAGACCAAGCCTCTCGGCTCCCACCGCCGTTGCGCTTGTCCAATCCGTGCCCGATGCGCGTGATCTGCCCTATGCCGGTGTGATCAATCTCGCCATCGATGCCAGCGATGTCACGCGCGGGCTTTACCGTGTGACAGAGACCATTCCCGTGGCCGCCGATGCCGGGAAACTTACCCTGCTGCTGCCCGAATGGCTGCCCGGCGCCCATGCCCCGCGCGGCACTTTGGCCGAACTGGTCGATATTCACTTCTTTGCAGGCAACAAAGAGCTGACCTGGACCCGCGATCCGGTTGAGGTCTTTGCTTTCCATATCGATCTGCCCGCCGGCACCACAGCGGTGACGGCCAAGTTCATCCACACCAGCCCTTTGCAATCGGCCGAGGGCCGCATCACCATGACCCGCGAAATGCTAAACCTGCAGTGGGACAAAATGACCCTTTACCCCGCCGGATACTATGTGCGGCAAATTCCGGTGAAGCCCAGTGTCACCGTGCCCCAAGGGTGGCGTGTTTTCACGGCACTGGATGGCCAGACAACCAACGGCAACACGGTGACTTGGTCCGATACCAATTACGAAGTTCTGATCGACTCACCCATCTTCGCGGGCAAATATGCCAAGCAGTGGGATCTGGGACACAATGTTACGGCTGATGTTGTGGCAGATAAGCCAGAACAACTGGCCCTGCCCGCCGAAGGACTGGCTAAGCTGCGCGCCTTGGTTGAGGAAGAGGTCTTGGCCTATGGTAGCCATCACTGGGACCATTACGATCTGCTGATAGCCCTGACCGACCGCATGGGCGGCATTGGTTTGGAACATCACCGTTCCAGCGAAAACCAGCTTGAGCCGGAAAACTTCATCAAATGGCATGACATGGACTGGGACCGCAATGTTCTGGCGCATGAGCTGTCGCATTCATGGGATGGCAAATTCCGCCGTCCCGCCCGGCTGTGGACCCCGGATTATCGCCAGCCCATGCTCGGCGGTCTGCTGTGGGTCTATGAAGGACAGGACCAATTTTGGGGCATCGTTCATGCCGCACGGTCTGGCTTGCAAAGCAAAGCGGTTGCACTGGGCATGCTGGCCAATTACGCTGGGCTTTACTCGCAGTTGCCGGGGCGCAACTGGCGCTCGATCGAAGACACGACAACCGATCCGATCTTTGCCGCACGCAAGCCCAAGCCCTTTGCCTCGCTTGCGCGCGGGGAGGACTATTACAGCGAAGGTGCGCTGATTTGGCTAGAAGCAGACCAGATCATCCGCGCCGGCACCCAAGGGGCCAAGGGGCTGGATGATTTCGCCAAGGCCTTTTTCGGCCTGCGCGATGGCGATTGGGGCCAAGTCGCGTATGAATTTGATGATGTGACAATGGCGCTGAATGGCGTTTACCCCTATGATTGGGCAAATTTTCTCAAGACCCGGATCACCGAAACTGGCCGCCCCGCGCCGCTGGCTGGAATTGAACTGGGCGGTTACCACTTGGTGTGGAAGGAAGAGCCCAATCCATATGACAAGGGCCGATTGGCCGAGGCCAAGTCCCTGTCGCTCTATCATGCCATTGG
>JBEGLE010000038.1:0-10272 GCA_041183725.1 Pseudomonadota bacterium
TCATATAATCGTAGCGTGCCGGGCCCATGGGTCCGGCCGCTTGCTAATTACCCAAGAGGATTTGTCTCATGGCTTATACCGCCACTGATGTGAAAAACCTGCGTGAGCGCACTGGCGCCGGCATGATGGATTGCAAAAAGGCTCTCGATGACACCAACGGCGATATGGAAGCCGCTGTCGATCTGTTGCGCGCCAAGGGTCTGGCTGCTGTTGCCAAGAAGTCCAGCCGTACTGCGGCAGAAGGCTTGGTTGGCGTTGCCGTTTCCGGCCCCCGCGGCGTTGCTGTTGAAGTGAACTCGGAAACGGACTTCGTTGCCAAGAACGACCAGTTCCAGGATTTCGTTCGCAAGACCACCGAAGTTGCCCTGGGTGCGGCTTCGGATGATGTCGAAGCGCTGAAGGCTGCGGCCTATCCCGGTGGCGGCACGGTTGCCGACACCCTGACCAACAACGTTGCCACCATCGGTGAGAACCAGCAGGTTCGCCGCATGAAGACGGTTGTGGTCAGCCAGGGCGTGGTTGTGCCTTATGTGCACAATGCTGCAGCGCCTGGTCTCGGCAAGATTGGTGTGCTGGTCGCGCTGGAATCGGATGCCGCGGCCGATGTTCTGGAACCCTTGGGCAAGCAGATTGCCATGCACATCGCCGCGGCATTCCCGCTGGCGCTGAATGCTGAAGGCCTTGATGCCGACATGATCGCGCGTGAGCGCAAGATTGCCGCTGAAAAGGCTGCGGAATCAGGCAAGCCCGCTGATGTTCAGGCCAAGATGGTTGACGGCGCTGTTGCCAAGTTCGCCAAGGACAATGCTCTGCTCAGCCAGATCTTTGTTATGGATAATAAGACCCCAGTTGCTCAGGTTGTTGAGCAGGCAGGCAAGGCTGCTGGCACCAAGATCGTGCTGAAGGACTATGTCCGCTTCCAGCTGGGTGAAGGCATTGAAAAGGCTGAGACTGACTTCGCTGCTGAAGTCGCTGCTGCCGCTGGCCTTAGCTAAGCTTTAAACCGGCATTGATCCCCGCGTGGCGGCTCTTTTTTGGAGCCATGCTGCGCGGGGATTTGCATATCTGTTGCACTGGCCTTGGCAGGGCACTGCATGCCGGTATAAGAGCCGCGCAACCGTCCACGAAAGACACAGCCCGCCATGAGCTCGCCCCGCTATAAGCGCATCCTCCTGAAACTTTCCGGTGAAGTGCTGATGGGCAGTCAGCAATTTGGGATTGATCCCGATTTTGTTGCTGAACTGGCCAAGGAAGTGAAGGCGGCCAAGGATACCGGTCTAGAGATCTGTCTGGTCATTGGCGGCGGTAATATCTTTCGCGGTATGGCCGGTGCCGCCAAGGGCATGGACCGGGCGCAGGCTGACTATATGGGCATGCTCGCCACGGTGATGAATGCCTTGGCCATGCAAAATGCTTTGGAGCAGGTTGGCGTGCCAACGCGGGTGCAATCGGCGATCGAGATGGACAAGGTTTGTGAGCCGGTTATCCGCCGCCGCGCAGAGCGGCACTTGGAAAAGGGCCGGGTGGTGATTTTCGCCGCTGGCGTTGGGGCTCCCTACTTCACCACCGATAGCGGCGCGGCGTTGCGCGCTGCGGAAATGCGCTGTGATGCCCTGCTAAAGGGCACCAGTGTGGATGGGATCTATGATAGCGATCCCAAAGAAAACCCCAATGCAAAGCGTTATGATTCAGTTGATTATGACACTGTTCTAGCAAATAACCTTAAGGTTATGGATGCCTCTGCCGTGGCCTTGTGCCGCGATAACTCTATTCCCATCGTCGTTTTCTCCATCCGTGAGCAGGGCAATCTGGCCAAAGTGCTGCGCGGGCAGGGCACGCAGACGATCGTTCAAAAAGGAGCCTAAGCATGGCCAAATATGACAAGGCTGATCTCGAACGCCGGATGAAGGGTGCGGTTGAAGCGCTGCGTGGCGATCTTTCTGGTCTGCGCACCGGTCGTGCTAACACGGCGCTGCTCGATCCGGTGATGGTTGAAGTTTATGGCAGCCACATGCCGCTCAATCAGGTGGCCACTGTTTCCACCCCGGAACCGCGTATGCTTTCGGTGCAGGTCTGGGACAAGTCAAACGTAGGCCCGGTTGAAAAGGCGATCCGTTCTGCTGGGCTTGGCCTTAATCCGATTAACGATGGCACCACCCTGCGCCTGCCGATCCCCGATTTGACCGAGGAGCGCCGCAAGGAACTGGCTAAACTGGCGCAGCAATATGCCGAAAAGGCCCGGGTTGCCATTCGCAATGTCCGCCGTGATGGCATGGATGCTTTGAAGGCTGATGAAAACAAAAAGGAAATCTCGGAAGATGACCGCAAGCGCGGTGAAGCCGAGGTGCAGAAGCTGACCGATGAGGTGATCAAGGACGCCGATCAGGTCGCGACCCAGAAGGAACAGGAAATTCTCGGTAAGTGAGCCGCGCTTCCGCCTCTAAGGACGGCGGCCCGGATCACGGCGCGCGCCACGTTGCCATCATCATGGATGGGAACGGGCGCTGGGCAAAAAAGCGGTTCATGCCCCATGCTGTAGGTCACAAAAAGGGTGCTGACGCTGTGCGGCGGCTGGTGCGTGCCGTGGCGGATATGGGGCTTGAGGCGCTGACGCTTTATGCCTTTTCAACCGAGAACTGGCAGCGGCCTGAGGATGAAGTTTCGGCCCTGATGGGGCTGCTGAAAAGCTTTATTCTTTCGGATCTTGATGAATTCGCGCGCAACAATGTGCGCCTGAAGATCATTGGCAATTACAGATCGTTATCTGGCGATTTGGTTGATCTAATAGAAGGCGCTTTGGCGCGCACTGCCAGCAATACGGGTATGACCTTGGTGGTAGCGCTCAATTATGGTTCGCGCGATGAGATTGCCCGCGCTGCTGCCGCGGCTGCGGTTAAAGGGCCAATCACCCCAGATACGATTGCCGCAGAACTGGATACGGCCGATCTGCCGCCGCTGGACTTGCTAATCCGCACATCGGGCGAACTGCGTTTGTCGAATTTCCTGCTGTGGCAGGCTGCCTATGCCGAAATGTGGTTTACAGATGTGCTTTGGCCCGATTTCACGCCAGATCATTTGCAAGAGGCGCTGAACGCCTTTGCGCAACGGGAGCGACGCTATGGCGGACGGTGAGCAACAGATGAAAAAATCCGATCTGGGTCTACGCAGCGCATCAGCCGTAGTTATGGTTGCGGTGGCGGGATCGGCCCTGTGGTTGGGCGGCTGGGCCTGGGTGGCTTTTGTCGCGCTGGTTGCCGTGGGTGTCTATGCCGAATGGACGCGCCTGGTGCTGGCCTTTGCCCCGCAAGCCTGGCTGCGCATTGTGTGGCTGCTGGGTGGTGCCAGCTATGTGCTGATCGCCGGGTCTGAACTGGCTATGCTGCACATTTGGGGCGGTGTCTTTCCGGTACTGGTGATGATTGGCGCGGTGGTGGCCACCGATATTGGGGCCTATTTTGCCGGACGTACTTTTGGCGGGCCGAAAATTGCCCCAAAAATCAGCCCCAGCAAGACATGGTCTGGCTTGATTGGCGGCATGGTTGCGGCTGGGCTTGCCTTGGTGATCGCTTACTTGGGTGAAGGCGTGGTTCATGGCGTTAAGGCATGGGGTTGGACCGCCAGCCATGCCTTCCATTATACTGTTACCGCCATGTCTTGGGGCAAGCTCTTACCCCAAGCGTTGATTGGCGGGGTGCTGGTTGCCTTGGTTGCGCAGACGGGCGATTTCTTTGAAAGCTGGATGAAGCGGCGGGCCGGGGTGAAAGATTCCAGCCAGCTTATTCCCGGCCACGGCGGGCTGTTTGATCGGGCTGATGGACTATTGGCTGTAGCCTTCGTGACAGGCCTGCTGACCACACTGCTGAACGCCTTCGCCTGATCATGCGCCGTATCTCAATCCTTGGAGCCACAGGGTCCATTGGCGCCTCTACGCTTGATCTGATCCGCCGCAATCGTGATCAGTGGCGTGTGGTTGCCCTGACAGCTCACAGCAATGCCGCTGAATTGGCAAGCTTGGCGCGCGAATTCGCCGCAGAGATTGCCGTGATAGCAGATGAAACCCACTTGCCCGCCCTGCGCGATCTTTTGGCGGGCAGCGGCATTGCCGCAGCGGGCGGGGCAGGGGCCTTGGTTGAGGCCGCATCGCGCCAAGCCGATATGACGGTTGCCGCGATTGTCGGCTGCGCTGGGTTGGCCCCGACAATGGCGGCGATTGAACAGGGGCACACCATTGCTTTGGCCAACAAAGAGGCGCTGGTTTCGGCAGGCGCCGTGATGACGGCCGCGGTTGCCCGACATGGCGCCACGCTTTTGCCCGTGGATTCAGAGCATAATGCGATTTTTCAGTGCCTGAGCGGCAACGATATTGCCCATGTGCGGATGATCACATTGACCGCGAGTGGCGGGCCGTTTTGGGATTGGCGTGCGGTGCAATTGGCCGAGGCCACGCCCGCCCAAGCCGTGAAGCATCCCAATTGGTCAATGGGCGCGAAGATTAGCGTCGATTCCGCCACGATGATGAACAAAGGGTTGGAACTGATCGAGGCCTATCACCTGTTTCCGGTCGGGCTGGACCGTTTACGGATCATTGTTCACCCGCAATCGATCGTCCATTCGATGGTGGAATACCGCGATGGCTCCACTCTGGCACAGCTTGGCCCGTCCGATATGCGGGTGCCAATTGCCTCGGTTCTGGCTTGGCCGCAGCGGATGGTCACGCCATGTGCGCCGCTGGATCTGGCGGCGCTGGGGGAACTGTCGTTTCGCGCCCCGGATGAACAGCGGTTTCCGGCTACGGCTCTGGCCCGCCATGCCATAGCGGCAGGAGGGGCTATGCCGGCCGTGCTTAATGCGGCCAACGAAGTAGCGGTTGCCGCCTTTTTGGCTGGAAGGATTTCTTTCACCCGCATTGCCAGCGATGTCGCAGCAACCATGGAACGCTTTTCGCCGGCAGCCCCAGATACGCTGGATGCGGTGATGGCGATTGATGCCGAGGCGCGAGCGATTGCTACGCAGCTTCTGGAGCTTGCCTGATATGCCCCATTTTCCGCCCGTTTTGATGGCCGCCTTGGGTTTCTTGCTGCTGATTGGACCGCTGGTGGTCTTGCACGAGCTGGGACACTATTTGGTTGCGCGGTGGTGCGGCGTGACATCCAAGATATTTTCCATTGGCTTTGGCAAAGAAATCTGGGGTTTCAACGACAAGCACGGCACCCGCTGGCGCATCGCGGCGATCCCGCTGGGCGGTTATGTGCAATTTGCTGGTGATGCCAATGCGATGAGCACGGCCGATGATGGGGCCTTGGCTGCGATGAGCGCGGAAGAACGCAGCCATACTTTTGCCAACAAGCCGTTATGGCAGCGGGCGCTGATTGTTGCGGCTGGTCCGCTTGCCAATATTTTGGTGGCCTTGGTGGTGTTTGCCGCTTTCAACATGGCCTTTGGCAAGCCGGTTGTGGCGCCCGTGGTTGGCGCGTTTTCGGCACAATCTCCGGCACAGGTGGCTGGCCTGCATCTGGGCGATCGGATCGTGGCGGTTGATGGCCGCGCGGTTGCGGATTTTGGCGAACTGGTTGATCTGGTGCGCCCCTATCCTGGGCAGACGATTACCCTGCGGCTAAATCGTTCTGGCACGGCGATCGATTTGCCGGTTGCGCTGGCAGACCATGTTGAGCGGGATCGCTTTGGCAATACGGCACGGATTGGCCTGTTGGGGGTCTATTCACGGCATGGCGAATTTGTAGCGGTTGGCCCGTTTGAGGCGGTTACGCTGGCGGGGCGGCAATGCTGGGGCATCGTGCGGATGCTGACCCTAGGGATTAAACAGATCACCACAGGCGAACGTTCGCTGGATGAATTGGGCGGACCGATCAAGACCGCGCAATATTCGGGTGAGCAGCTTGGTTTGGGCTGGTTAAATTTCGTTCAATTTGCGGCATTTATTTCGATTAACTTGGCATTCATCAATCTCTTGCCAATCCCTACACTCGACGGTGGACATTTGGCATTTTATGCGGCGGAGGCCTTGCGCCGCCGTCCGCTGGGAGCCCGCAGTCAGGACTGGGCATTCCGCTTAGGGTTGGGCTTTGTGCTCGCTCTGATGGTGTTTGTTACAATAAACGATCTGGCATCGCTCTTTTCCAAGGGGCGTTAAGCTGGAGAGGGATGGGAAAACTCCACCATTTTGCGGACAGATTGCTTGATCGGGGCCCCCTGATCGGGCAGAGGACAACGACTTGGTATCGGCTTGCGGCAGATTGCGGCAAGATACCGCCCAAGCACACATTTGATCGGGATTACGGCGTGTCGATGATGAATATGGTTCACCAAGCAGATACCCGCCGCAAGACCGCGCGCCTTGTTGTCTTGCTGGCTTCAACCGTGCTGGCTGGTTCGCCAGTTGCGGCACTGGCCCAAGCAACTTCTTCTGCGCCGCCTGTTCCGGCTGCAGCAACGCCTGCCGTGGCTGCGGTTGTTGCTCCGCCGGAAGTGGTGCTGATCCGGTCGCTGGATGTGACTGGTAGTCAGCGGTTGGAGCGGGAAACCATCCTGTCCTACACCCGTCTGCGCATCGGTCAGCCCTATAGCCAGGCCGATGCCGACCAAGCGTTGAAAGACCTTTACGCCACCGAACTGTTTGCCGATGTGCAGGTTCGCAATGATGGCGCAGGCAATGTGGTGATCCAGGTCAAGGAAAACCCGGTGATCAACCGCATCATCTTTGAAGGCAACAAGCGCCTGAAAGATGAAAAGATAACGCCAGAAATCAAGCTGGCCCCGCGTCAAATCTTTACCCGATCCAAAGTGCGCGCCGATGTTGCCCGTGTTTTGGAGCTTTATAAGCGTCAAGGCCGCTTTGCCGCGTCGATTGAGCCGAAGATGGTCATGCTTGACCAGAACCGCGTCGATATCGTTTTTGAAGTGAGCGAGGGGCCAAAGTCCAAGGTTCGCCAGATCAATGTCATCGGCAACGATGTGTTTTCGGATGGCGATCTGCGCAGCCAGATGCTGACCAAGCAATCACGGGCTTTCCGGTTCTTTTCGTCGAAGGACAGCTTCGATCCCGATCGTTTGGCCTATGATCAGCAAAAGCTGCGCCAGTTCTATCTGACCAAGGGCTATGCCGATTTCCGTGTTGTGTCTGCGGTGGCAGAACTGACGCCGGATAAGCACAACTTCATCGTCACCTATGTGGTGGAAGAAGGAAAACGCTATAAATTTGGCGAAGTGAAGGTTGAAAGCCAACTGCGCGACTTTGATGGCGCGCTCTTGGCCAAGCAATTGCCGATGAAAGAGGGTGATTGGTATGATGCCAAGCTGGTGGAAGACACGATCGATCGTCTGAACCAAACCGCGGGTACTTTTGGCTATGCCTTTGCTGATGTGCAACCAGACTATGCGCGGAATAAAGATGATCTCACCATGGGGATCAACTTCCGCATTGCCGAAGCGCCGCGCGTCTACGTCGAAAAGGTAGAAATCAACGGCAACACCCTGACCCAAGACAAGGTGATCCGCCGCGAATTCCGCTTGGCTGAAGGCGATGCGTTCAATTCATTGCAGGTGAAGCGCTCAACCAACCGCATCAATTCGCTGGGCTATTTCCAAGAAAAGTTTGAAGTGAAGCAGACCCCCGGCACAGCCTCGGATCGTGTAACCTTGCAAGCCAACGTTGAAGAAAAGCCGACTGGCGAATTGCAGCTTTCGGCCGGTTTCTCTTCATTGGAAAGCTTCATTCTGCAGGCTTCGATCCAGCAACGCAATTTCCGTGGCCGTGGGCAGACAGTGGGCCTTTCCACGAGTTGGTCACGCTATTCCAAAAGCGCGCAGGTGAGCTTCACTGAGCCTTATGTGTTCGATAAGAACGTGTCATTCGGCATGGATATTTATCGCCGCGACTATAACAATTTCAACTTCACCGGCACCAATCGTAACACCATCTATGCCCAGACAACCACGGGCTTTTCGATGCGGGCTGGCTTGCCTCTGACCGAATATACCAGCCTGATCGGCCGCTATACCCTGAACCTTGATAACGTGACGCTGGATCAGGCGCAGTTCTACTCTCCTAATCCCACGACCGGCATCTATGAATGCGATGTGCTGCTGGCTGGGCGCTATCTGTGCGATGCCGTGGGCAAGCGGACATCATCATCGGCGGGTCTGACCTGGGTTTATGATACGCTGGATAACCGCGCACACCCCAGCCGGGGTAATATGGTTAGCGTGTCGGCGGAATTTGCCGGGCTTGGTGGTTCCGTAAAATATGCGCGTTTTTCGGGCAATGCGGGAAAATATTGGTCGCTGGGCAAGGGCTGGATCTTCTCGCTAACCGCGGAAGGTGGCCTGATCAAGGGGCTGCAAAGCGGCGGCGAAGTGCGTCTGACCGATCGTTTCTATCTGGGTGAACCGCAGATCCGCGGCTTTGACATTCGCGGTGTTGGCCCGCGGGTGGTGCGCAAGTCTTATCTCGACAGCAACGGTGACGGGGTGGTCGATGGTCAGAACTATTACTGCTACGATGCCACTACCAACCCCGCTAGCCCGACCCGGACTGTGGCAACCGCTACAACGACCTGTTCAACCGGAACGCTGCTTTCGCCTGATGGCTTCAGCTCGGATAAGAACACCTGGCAGGATGACGCGCTGGGCGGCAAATTCTATTACATGAGCCGCGCTGAGCTTGAAATTCCGCTGGGCTCGGGCGCGAAGGAAATGGGCATTCGTCCGTCGATCTTCCTTGATGCCGGTGCGGTATGGAGCGTTAAGCATCCTACCCTGCAAAACCAGCCGCAACAGGCGTCTATCCCGATTGTCGATACGGCTGGCCATCAGTTGTATACCCAGCTGGATACGGCTGACACGGCAGCGGATGGCACATGTACCAATGTTGTCTATTCTACCACAACCAATCAAACCAACCCCAATCCACCTGCCTGCCTGACCAGCGCTGTCAATTCGGCGCAGTCCCGCTCAATCGCGCCATTCCGCGAATTCTTCTATGGCGATAGCTGGAAGCCGCGCATTGCCGTGGGCATTGGCTTTAACTGGAATTCCCCCATGGGGCCGTTCCGCATCGATTTTGCCAAGACCCTGCTGAAGCAGGATGGCGATAATACCAAGTCCTTTACCTTTAACGTAGGAACCCAATTCTGATGAAGAATCTGACCAAGGCGGCTCTGCTTGCCACTCTTACGCTGGGCCTTGCCCATCCTGCGCTTGCCAAGCGTGCGGCTGAAGCCCCTGCGGCCCCTGTCGCCGCCCCATCGGCGCCTGTTGCTGATACGGCTCCGGTTGTGGCTTCAGGCATTGGCGTTGCCAATATCGAAGCGATCAAGGCCAACAGCAACGCGTTCAAGCTGGCTGAGCAGCAGCGCCAGATTTCATACAAGGCGACCATCGATCAGGCCCGCGCCCGTGCGCAGCAGATTGATGCGCAGCTTAAGGCACTGGCCGCCAAGATCGATGCCGATCGCAAGGCGCCCAAGCCGAACCAAGACCTGATCAATCAGGAAATCGGTCAGGCCCAGCAGTTGCAACAGTCTGGCCAGCAGGAAGTGAACAAAATCCTTGAGCCGGTCGCCCTGTCGCAGGCCTATGTGGATGAACAGATCAACGGCAATCTTGGTGCGGCGATTGGCCAGGCCATGAAGGAACAGCAGGTCACCTTGCTGCTTCAGCCGCAAGCTATTCTGGTTGCTACCAGCAAGGCCTATGACCTGAACCTCGCAATTCTGACCAAGCTGAATGCCGCGCTGCCCGCTGCCCAGATCGTGCCGCCCGCTGGCTGGGAACCGCGCGAAGTGCGCGAACAGAAAGCCGCTGAAGCTGCGCAGTCAGCACCCGCTGCAACCGCGCAGCAGCCGTCAGGCCGTTAAGGTCAGCGGGCTGGGGCTTAGATGATGAACGCGGAAACGACACAAACCGCTGCGGCAAAGGCGATGGATATCACGGGTATCCTCGCCGCCCTGCCGCATCGCTATCCTATGCTGCTGGTTGACCGGGTGGTTAGCCTTGTTGCTGATGGGGAAATTCATGCGGTGAAGGCCGTGAGCATGAACGAAGGCTTCTTTCAGGGACATTTCCCCGGACGCCCGATCATGCCCGGCGTCTTGCAGATCGAAGCCTTGGCCCAAGCCGCAGGTATTCTGGCGATTGAAACACTGGGCCTCGCGGGAACCGGCAAGCTGGTTTACTTCATGGCGATTGAAGAAGCCAAATTCCGCGCCCCGGTTGAACCCGGGGTTCTGCTAGATCTGCAAGCTGGCTTTATTC
>JBEGLE010000039.1:0-8686 GCA_041183725.1 Pseudomonadota bacterium
GATCAAAGCGGTGGCGCCGGGCATGATTGCCCGCAAGAAGGGGGCAATCGTCAACATTTCTTCCGTGGATGGCATGAAAGGGGCGAACGGCCTTGCCGCCTATGCCTCGTCAAAATGGGGCGTGCGCGGCCTTACCAAAGTGGCGGCGATGGAACTGGGCCATCTGGGCATCCGGGTTAATTCGGTACACCCAGGCGGGGTCGATACTGCCATGACCAATTTCGAAGGGGTTGCCCGCGAGAAGGTGGATGAACGGTTTCATAACATCCCGGCCCAGCGGGTTGGCGGACCGGAAGAAGTGGCGCGGGCCACCCGCTTTCTGGCCAGCGACGAGGCCTCTTACATCTTCGGGGCCGAGATCGTCGTGGATGGCGGCATGGTTGTCGGACAGTATTACCCGCTATTTCCGGGCGCCCCCGGTGTCGACCCCGGCATCTAGAAGGCGGCAAAGTGTTGCAGTTTTTCAACTTCGCGTAAAATAAATTTGCCATACTGCCTGAAACACACGGAAAATTTGCACTAGCTTTTAAAAAAACGTAGCCTTCACGCAGAATGATTACGCGATAATCATCACCAAAGAGGAGGGACGTTATCATGAAGCGATTCAATCTGGCTTTTGCCGTTTCCGTCAGCAGTCTTGCGCTGCTTGCCGCAAACCCCGCTGCCGCCCAAACCAGCGATGCCGACAATTCAGGCCTTGGCGACATTGTCGTGACCGCACAAAAGCGGGCGGAAAATGTGCAGGATGTTCCCATCGCCATCTCGGCGGTTGGCAGTAAATATCTGGAAAGCCGCGGCATCGAATCGATTGATGACCTTTCGACCATTGCCCCAAACGTAAAGTTTGAGCGCGCCCCATCGAGCAAAACCATCTCGCAGATCGCCATTCGTGGTTCGGTTACGATCAATCCGGCCATCACCTGGGAACCCGCGGTTGGCCTCTATTTGGATGGTGTCTATATCGCCAAGGCGCAGGGTTCGATCTTTGACGTTGCCGATCTTGATCGGGTTGAAATTCTGCGCGGTCCGCAAGGCACGCTCTATGGCCGCAACGCGCTGGCCGGTGCCGTCAACTTGGTAACAGCCAAGCCGACCGGCGAAGCCGGTGGTCGGGCTGAACTGACCTATGCCAGCTACAATGACTGGAAAGTCAGAGGCATGGTCAACCTGCCCAAGATGGGCATCTTTTCGGTCAAACTTGCTGGCCAATATGAACAGCGCGATGGCCTGATCAAGATCACGCCCAATCCGGTTGCCGGCGTGCTGAGCGCCCTGCCTAACAAGGTTGGCCGCGCAGACTCTGAAAAGGGTGGATCCTTCATGGTTCAGGTCCGTGCGGAACTGAGCGATACGGTTACTGCCGACTATACTTTCGACTATTCCAAACAGGATCAAAAGCCACCCTTTGCACAGTTGCTAAGCGTTAACCGCAATCATGATCCGCGTGATATTTTTGATCCCGGTTCGGCTGGCTATGCCTATGGCGGCGCCTATTTCCCGCTGGATCGCTATACCAATCCCAATCGGGTCAGCACGGCCTCTATCGATGGCGACGTATATGAAAAATCGCGCTCCTATGGCCATGCCCTGACACTGACCGCCGACCTGGGGGCGATGACCCTCAAATCCATTACGGCCTATCGCAATCTTGCGTGGTCAGATGGACTGGACCTTGACGGCTCACCGATGAAGGTTGCCTTCACCCAGCGTATCACCAGCTATGATGCCTTCAGCCAGGAACTGCAGGCCACGGGATCGGCTCTGAACGACAAGCTCGATTATGTTGTCGGCGCCTTCTATTTCAGCGAAAAGGCTGAAACGCTTGGGCCGCAAGTGTTCTTTGGTGGTGGCTCTGACCTACAGTCAGATTACGGCTCGCACACCAAGGCTTTCGCGCTCTATTCCCAGCTGGATTACAAGCTGACAGATGCGTTGAAGATGACACTGGGCGGCCGTTATACCCATGAAGCCAAGGATATTCGGCGCTATCTGCGGATCAATGTCGATGCCGCCAATGGCATCTTCACCCCAACCGTGATCGCCAATATCCCCTATGGCGGGGTGCCGGATGCCAAGTTTAACAACTTCTCTCCGGCCGTGACCCTGGCCTATCAAGTTACACCAGATGTGAATGTTTATGCCCGCTGGGCCCGCGGCTTTAAGTCGGGTGGTTTCAACGGTGAAACCAATGTGTTCCACGATCCCGGCGCGCCGGCTGGCTGTCCTTTGGGAGCGACCGAGCTGTGCGTGCCTTACAAGGCTGAAAAGGTCGACAGCTATGAACTGGGCGTGAAAACGCAAATGTTCGACAAGCGCCTGACCCTGAATGTTGCCGCCTTCCGTGATGAACACAAGGACATCCAGCTTTCGATCTTCACGGCGCAAGGCGCAGCATCTTCTATTGTGCGCAATGCCGCATCGGCGCGGATCCAAGGGCTTGAATTCGAAGCCATTGCCAAGCCCGTCGATGGCTTCACCATGAATGCCTCGCTGGCCTTCTTGGACCCCAAGTACAAGAATTACATCGACGGCGGGGTTGATGTGTCAAACAACCGCGCCTTCCCGCATACGCCCAAGTTTTCGGCAACCGCCGGTTTCGACTGGCAATTGCTGAAGGGCGATTGGGGCAAGCTGAACCTCTATGGCGATGTTAACCACGTCTCCAGTTACTACACCTTCCCTTACCCGCTGGTGACCCCGACCCTGTCGGACCAGAATGCCCACAATACCAAGTCTAAGGGCCGGACCATTGTGAATGCCCGTCTGGCCCTGTCGGACTTTACCATTGGTGGGGCGAAGGCCAGCCTGTCAGGTTTCGTCAAGAACCTGACCGAAGAAAAGAACCCCTCAAACTTCATCGATTTCGGCCCCGGTTTTGGCGGGCTGACACTGGGGTATTTCCCCGATCCGCGCACATGGGGCGTTACCCTGGGCGTGCAGTTCTGATAAACCGGCGCGGGGAGGGGCTATCACCCCTCCCCGAACGGCTTGTCACTCTCGCCAAGTTCAACAACGCGCAAGGCGCCGGCGTCATCCACCGTCTGAACCAGAACTGATTTGCGATGAGACACCGTCTCGCTGATCCACCAGCGGCCATCGACGCGCTCATATATATCTTCGTATTCAATCCCGAATTGCGTGATGGTGCGCTGGGCCAGAATAATGGTCTGAAAGGTCAACGCCCACTGGCCGAATGCCCGATCGGGACCATCAAAGACAATCGTCCCATTGGCGGCATGGTGCATATCAAAAACGCCGGGGACACAACCAAACTGTTGGTAAACATTAACAAAATCTTCCCGGTTGGAAAACTCGGGAAAGCCTGCATAGCGGATGACAACATCAGGCTTCAGACAATCACGAACCGTTTCGGGATCCTTGGCATCACAGGCTCTGAGATACCGCGATTTCAGATCACGGATGGCACGATCAGCTTCCAATCTTTGCAGGCGCTCTTCCAGCGTCATATCAAATCCTTGCGTAGCAAATGATGCATATTACTACGCAAAACATCAGCCATGGAGCAAATAATGCTATTTGATGGAAAGAAAGCTCTGATCACGGGCGCCGCATCCGGCATTGGCCGGGCAACAGCCATCAAATTTGCCGCAGAGGGGGCGCATGTCACGATTGCGGATCGCAATGCCGCAGGGCTTGCGGAAACCGCCAGCCTTATGGCCGCCGCCCCCATCGTTCAGGTCTATGATGCCGGGGATTTCGCCTCATGCAAGGCGCTGGTTGACACGGCTGCACAAGATGGCCTTGACGTGCTGTGTAACATTTCCGGCATTCTCAAATGGGGGGCGACAGTCAGCTTTCCGGTTGATGATTTTGAAACCGTCATGCGGATCAATGCCACCAGCGTCTTTGTTATGTGTCAGGCCGCCCTGCCCTATTTGATCGATAGCAAAGGCTGTATCATCAACACGGCATCAACCGCCGGCCTTCAAGGTATCGCCTATAATGCCGCCTATTCGGCTTCAAAACACGCCGTAATCGGCATCACCCGCAGCCTGGCGGTCGAAGTGGCGAGCAAAGGCGTGCGGGTCAATGCGATCTGCCCCGGCGCCGTAGCCACCCCGATGACGGCAACCATGCCGAGCGATCCCGATATCGACTGGCCCTTGGTGATGCGCAATGCACCCAAGCTGCCTGATGGCACCTGCCTGCCCGAAGATATTGCCGAACTGTTTGCCTTTCTGGCCAGCGACAAGGCAAGAAAGGTAACCGGCTCACTTTATACTATGGATGGAGGGCAGGTGGCGGGCTGAGGGCGGCAAGCAGGCTCTGCCCATGCCGCTACCAGCTGGCTAATTATCCCGCCCAAGACACCAGATGGCTGATATCGCGGCGCTCATCAGGCTTCAATCCGGTTTTTGCCAGACGGCTGACGGTATAGTGCGCCTCTTCGCTATAGGGCAGGATCACTTCCATCACCCGGTCATAAACCGTTCTGGCAATTTTCCAGACGCCCGCCTCGCGCCGCATCGTATCGTGATAGATCGCGGTTCCGAAGGTGTGCTCTTTCTTTTCGTGATCGATGAACACGTCTTCCAGATACCAGATAGCTTCTGCGCTGTCTGGGCCGGTAAAGGTTATCTCTGGCATATGGCCGTGATGCATTGCCTGGCAGCCAGAGTGAAAGCTGTTAGCGAGAAATTCGATCATATGGGGCCGGGTGCTGAGCTTCACATGATAGGTGCCGCCAATATATTCCACCGCGACATCATCGGTAAAAAGGGGATCAAGCAGCGCCATATCGGCCGTGTCGATACCCCGAAAATAACGGTGTTTAACGATCTTGATCTCTTCCAGATCGGAAAGCTGCAGCACCGTATAAGCCATTGTTATTCCTCTCTATCAATCAAGCAGGGCTGGGCCAAACAACCTATACTGAACCCACAAGCTAAACCCAACGTGCCTTCAACCCTGCCGCCATAACACACCTGATTCCTATCAATTACCCGCCGCCTTGCGCCCCGCTTGCCGGCCAAAAAAGGTGCAATCCGCTAGGCTCATACCAGATGAATAGCCATAGCCCCAAGCTGGCAAGCCGCTGGTGCAGCGCCCTGCGGCGAACAGGCCGGGTATCGCCTGACCGGCCCGGTCCAGTACTTCTGCGTCCGACGAAGTTCGCAGACCGCCAAGGGTAAAGAAGCTGAAATAGCTCGTCTGGAAATTCAGCTCGAGAGCAATAAAGGGACCCTGATCAAGCGGGGTCAGGATGGGTGGACGCTTGCCGAACAGGGGGTCTTTTCCCTCTTTGGCGTGCCGGTTATAGACCGCCATGGTCGCCGAGAGCGTGCCCGACGGCATGTCCAATTCCGCCTCTACCTCTTCCCAGCTATCACCCGTGCCCGCTATGGTAATACGCGCAAAATCCATTGGCTGAACGAAGTGCGCATTATCGAGCAAGAGATAGACCTTGCCGCCTGGTTGATCGACAGCACACCGGCTGACGCGGCCATGGTAGCAATCTTCGTTAACAAACCGGTTGCCCGCCGTATTGACGAAAACGCCATTGGCGTGGCTTTCCGGCATGGTCCAAGGGCAGGTGGTGAAAAACTGCTCCATGTGAATGGCTTCACCGCCAGCGCTAAGGCCCAGAGCAATCCCGCTGCCATCATCTTTATCACCAATCGGATCGTTCAGCTTGAAGCTATCGGGGCAATATTTGCGCCGCATCTCTTCGTTGAACACGAAACCGCCAGTGGCGAGGATCACGCCTTTTTCCGCTTTAACAAAGCGCGGCTGGTTATCGATCCGCACAACCACGCCGACTATCCGGTCGCCATCAGCCACCAGAGCCAAAGCCCGGGCATCCACAATAACTTCTACACCCTTCGCACGGGCGCTGGCTTCCAGAACATCGACCAAGGGCCTGCCGCCACCCCAGCCCATATGCTGAATGACGTGGCCGCGCGGGGCCGGTTTTGCCATATCGCAAAACGGGGCCGCCGCCTCGCTGCCCGACCATATCAGGGTTGAATCGTCGGTGGGCTCGATATGTTTACCGGGCAGGTAATTGCCGCGATAGGGAACGCCTTGTTGCTTGAGCCAAGCAAAATGATTGAGCGCTTCCTGCGCGTAGAGATCACACTTGGCCTCATCAGCACAGGGGCCACCAGCGGCCTTAAGATAGGCGGCAAAGTCTGCCGTGCTATCCTCAAAACCTGCGGCGCGTTGCGCATCCGTGCCGCCATTGCCGCCAATATAAATTTCACCACCCGAAAGCCCCGAAGCCCCACCGCTGCCTGAATTGCGTTCAAACAGTATAACCTTGGCCCCGGCATCAGCAGCCTCGATCGCCGCACAGGCCCCTGTGGCACCAAAGCCGATAACGGCAACCTCGGTCTCAAAATCCCAGCCCGGCACCGCGGCGACAGGATAGGTCCGGTGCAACGAAATATCAGCCATGGCGGGCCTTTAGAATGTCCAAAGCAACGTCAACAATCATGTCTTCCTGCCCCCCCACCATCTTGCGACGTCCCAGTTCAACCAGAATTTCACGGGTATCCAGACCATAATCCTGCGCCGCCTTTTCCGCATGGCGCAAAAAGCTGGAATAGACCCCAGCATAGCCAAGACTGAGTGTTTCCCGATCAACCCGCACCGGGCGATCCTGAAGCGGGCGGACAAGATCTTCCGCCGCATCCATCAGCAGGTTAACATCGCAACCGTGATTCCAGCCTTTGCGATCAGCAGCCGCGATGAACACTTCCAGCGGAGCATTGCCTGCCCCCGCCCCCATGCCGGTCAGGCTGGCATCGATACGCACCGCACCGCACTGCGCCGCAACGATCGAATTGGCTACGCCAAGCGACAGGTTGTGGTGCGCGTGCATCCCGCGCTGGGTTTCGGGTTTCAGCACCCGATCATAGGCTTCGAAACGGGCGCGCACCCCGTCCATATCGAGCGCGCCCCCGCTGTCGGTGACATAGATGCACTGCGCACCATAGCTTTCCATCAACAGGGCTTGCGCTGCCAAACGCTCTGGCTCGATCATATGGCTCATCATCAGAAATCCTGAGACATCCATGCCAAGATCACGGGCCATGCCAATATGCTGCTTGGAAACATCAGCTTCGGTGCAATGGGTCGCCACCCGCACCGAGCGCACACCGATGTCATAGGCGCGGCGCAGCTCGTCGACGGTGCCGACGCCGGGCAGGATCAGCGTGGTGAGCACGCATTTGTCGAGCACTTCCGCCACGGCTTCCAGCCATTCCCAATCGGTGTGGGCGCCAAAGCCATAGTTAAAGCTGGCACCGGACAGACCGTCACCATGCGCCACTTCAATGGCGTCAACGCCCGATTTCTCGATAGCGGCGGCAATGGCTCGCACATGATCAAGGCCATACATATGGCCGATGGCATGCATACCATCGCGCAGGGTCACATCCTGAAGATAGAGCTTATCGCCTGCTTCGACGTTGAAAGTGCTGCTCACTTGCCCAACCTCCGTGCGGCCAACAACTCGCCGGTGGCCTTGGCCGCAGCGGTCATAATATCGAGATTGCCCGAATAGCTGGGCAGGTAATCGCCAGCCCCTTCGACTTCGAGCATGATCATCGACTTCAACCCCTTAAAATCTCCCATGCCGGGGATTTTCAGGCGGTTGTTATCGCCATAACGCTCGAACTGGACCTCCTGCTTAAGCCGATATCCCGGGACATATTTCTGCACTTCGGCAACCATATCGCGGACAGACTGACGAATAGCCTCTTCGCTGCCACCTTCTGACAGAGTAAAAACGGTATCGCGCATGATCATCGGCGGTTCGGCCGGATTCAGGATGATGATGGCCTTACCCTTGGTGGCACCGCCAACCACTTCGATGGCGCGGGCGGTTGTGCGGGTGAATTCATCGATATTCGCGCGCGTGCCAGGCCCGGCTGAGCGCGACGAAACAGAAGCGACGATTTCAGCATAGTGAACCGTGTCAGAAACACGCGCAACAGCCGCAACCATGGGGATCGTTGCCTGACCACCGCAGGTCACCATATTGACGTTGGGCTGATCAAGGTGCTGGGTCATATTGACCGTTGGCACAGTGAAGGGGCCAATCGCGGCCGGGGTCAGATCAACCACCTGAATGCCATCGGCGCGCAAGGCCGCATCATGCACTTTATGGGCATAGGCCGATGTCGCATCAAAGGCGATGCCGATTTCGGCATAGCAGGCCAGCTTCTTAAGCCCTTCGATGCCTTCATGGGTTGTGGCAATTCCATGCTGGCGCGCCATAGCCAGCCCTTCGGAATCCGGATCGATGCCGACAACTGCCGCCAGTTCCATATTCTGCGGATATTTGATCATCTTCATCATCAGATCCGTGCCAATATTGCCCGAACCGATGATCGCGGCTTTTACCCGTGTCATAGCTATTTCCTTAGACAAACCGCGCAGTGCAACTGCCGATGCCATGCAGTTCCATTTCGAAAACATCGCCCTTGACCGCATCAGCCAGCGGGACAAGCGAGCCGGACAAAATCACATCACCGGCATCCAGTGTCACGCCATAGGCGCCCAGCGTATTGGCCAACCACGCAACCGCTTGCGCCGGATCACCCTGCACCGCTGCGCCATAGCCCTCGGAGAGCGGAGCGCCGTTTTTGGTTACCGTGACGCGAAGACCGGGCAGATCCACCCCACGCGGATCTTGCCGGGCATCGCCCAGAATAAACAC
>JBEGLE010000040.1:0-4797 GCA_041183725.1 Pseudomonadota bacterium
ACGGCAGCCAATCAGGAATCAGGCATCCACACGATTGAACAGCTGGGCGAAAACATTGCCCGTGTTCACGAAATGCGCTCTGCCAATGGGCTGTCTGGGGCTTTTGATGTCTGCATCGGTGCACGTGCAAAGCTTAAGATGGGTGATAAAGACAGCGCGGCAAAATATCTTGAAGCAGTCGCCGATCTATCTGCAGTAGGCGTGACCTGGACTATGGTCGAATTACCGCATCCCACGCGTGCCGCCTTTGTTGAAAATGTGCAATGGTTCGGCGAGGAAGTTCTCGCCAAGCTGCGCGGCTGATATGGTTGGCCTGTCTGGGATTGAAAAGCTCAAGGCGCTTGAAGAAATCAAGCAACTTAAAGCACGCCGAGACCGGGCAGCCGACACCAAAGACTACGCACTCTACGAGAGCCTGCACGCCCCTGATCATGTCTCGGAAAACGGCGATTATGGGCGGTGGACATCTGCCGCGGAAATGATCGTAAATACCCGCAAGAGTATGGAGAGCCTGATCACTCTCCACCACTCACACACGCCGGAAATTGAATTTGTCTCTGCCACCAAGGCGACCGGTATTTGGGCGATGGAAGGTATGTCTTTCTGGCAGCAGGATGGCCAAGACCATTGGTTTCAAGCTTTCGGCCACTATCATGAAATCTATGAAAAACGCGATGGTTCCTGGCTGTTTACGTGGCGCAAGCTAACCTATTATCACACGCGCCAATCGTCGGGATCCCATTTTCCGCCGAAAATCGATAACTAACTAAAACACACTTAGGACAGACATATGACTGGCATGAGCGACATTGAATATCTTCTAGCTATAGAGGAAATTAAGCTGCTGAAATCGCGTCGCGACCGCGCCTGTGACACCAAAGATTGGGATCTCTACCGCGCCCTTCACGCCGATGATCACATATCGCACAACCAAGGGTTTGAGCGCTGGGAATCTGCCGATGTGATGATCGAAAACGTGAAAGCCTTACTCGATAAAGATCGGACCACGGTTCACCATTCGCACACCCCCGATATCACCTTTGAAACGCCAACCAAGGCCAAGGGTATCTGGGGCATGGAAGATCTGATCTTCGACACGCCCAGTGGCGAATTGCTGATCCACGGCTTTGGATTTTATCACGAAACCTATGAAAAGCGGGACGGTAAGTGGCTGTTTACAAGCCGGCAATTAAAACGCACTTTGGTACGCGAAAAGCCGGAAGCCAACCGGACCTGATCACCAATAACGGGGGCTAATCATGAGCAATTTCGACGAAACATTCGACTTTATCGTGGTTGGCAGCGGGGGGGGATCCATGTGCTGCGCCCTTGCCCTGCGTGGGGGCGGAAAATCTGTGGTGGTGCTGGAAAAGACAGCGCTGATTGGCGGCACTACTGCCCGATCTGGGGGGGTTATGTGGATCCCCGACAACCGCTTTATGAAGCGGGATGGTGTGCCTGACAGTCAAGATCAGGCCCATGCCTATATGGATGCCGTGATCGGCGATCATAACGACACACCAGGGGCCACCCGTACCCGCCGACGCACCTATGTTGCCCAAGCCACCAAGATGGTCGATTTTTTAGTCGACCAAGGGATCAAACTCAACCGGGTGTCCTATTGGCCAGACTATCGGGATGAGGCTGTCGGCGGATCGGAACAGGGGCGCACTGTGGTGGCTGAACTGTTTGATGTGAACGCATTAGGCCCCTGGAAGCACAAGTTGCGCCCCAATTTCATTCCAATGATGAGCACCTTGGATGAAATGCTCAAGCTGCGCTTCATCCTGAAATCATGGGAAGCGCGCCGAATTGCCATTCGCTTTGCTCTGCGCACAGTCTTTGCGAAATTGACCGGTAAACACTATGTCACGGCCGGTGCGGCGTTGCAGGGCCGGATGTTTCAGGCCAATCTCAAGGCCGGAACCGACTTTCGCACCGAGGCGGAAGTGCAAGAACTGATCGTTGAAAATGGCGCGGTAACTGGCGTGATTGCTATGATCGATGGCAAACACCGCCGCTTTGGTACCCGACAGGGCGTGCTGATCAATGCCGGTGGTTTTGCCCACAACCAAGCAATGCGTGATCGTTATCAACCCGGCACCAGCGCGCGATGGACCAATGCAGCAGAAGGCGACACTGGGGAAATGATCCTGGAAATGATGCGACATGGCGCGGCCATTGCCCAAATGGAAGAAATGGTCGGCAACCAAATGTCTATACCGCCGGGTATGGAAAATGATGCGGTCAAACCCGTGGTTCAGGGCGTCACTGCCGCACCGCATGCAATCCTCGTCGACCAAAGCGGCATTCGCTATATGAACGAGGCCGGGTCTTACATGACCTATTGCCAGGGCATGTTGGCACGCAACAAGACCGTTCCCGCCATTCCAAGCTGGGCGATTATGGACAGCCAATACATGCAAAACTACGGCCTGATCAGCCCGCTTCCCAGCAAGAAAAAGCCGCAGGAATGGTATGATAGCGGCTATCTTAAAAAGGCTGATACGATCGAGGAGCTTGCCGCCCTGCTGGCCATCGACCCTGCAACACTGCGCGCCACGGTGGATCGATTCAATGGTTTTGTTGCCCAAAATCACGATGACGATTTTAACCGCGGCGATCGCGCCTATGATCGTTGGCTAGGCGATGTCTTTCACCCCAAGAACGCTTCGCTCGGTTCGATCAACCTTGGGCCGTTCTATGCTGTTCAGGTCGTGCCCGGTGATGTTGGCACCTATGGCGGGGTGGTCACGGATGAAAACGCACGTGTACTGCGCGAAGACGGGTCCGTAATTGAGGGACTTTACGCCACTGGCGTATCTACTGCGTCAGTTATGGGCCGCGCCTATGCCGGTGCTGGGGCCAGCGTGGGCCCGTCATACGTCTGGGGTTATGTGGCTGCACAGCAGGTCCTGGCACAGGGCTGATTACGCTCTGGTAAACACCGGCAGCTTAAAGCGCCCAGCCCCATCTTCACAATCCCAGAAGGTCAGCTTAACTGGTAAATCAACGACAATATCTTCACGGGTAAAACCATCGGGATTGCTGATAAACAACGGCCCTTCGGCCAGTTCTACCAGGATGGTGTCATAAGGGATCGGCATAACGCCACGATAATAGTCGTGTTCAAAGCTGCACCAGCTTACTATCTTGCCCTCGCCCGACATGCGCTCCCATTCTAGCGCGGTGTCACCGCAATGTTCGCAAGCCATGATTGCCGGCCAGGATAGACCGCCACAGTTGCCGCAGCGCTGCAGCCGCAATTCCCCTTTGTCGCACCAAGCCCAGAACGTATCGTGCCCTGCGCCAAGCTTGCGATCGGGTCTTTTGGCAACCATCACTGCTGTCCTCGCATAAAGATAATCGGATGGACCTGATCGGTCTGGGCTAGTGAGAACATCGATACGGCGACATCTTTGACTTGGCGCGGCCCAGCTTCATGGCGCAATTGACGGACAATCTCAGCGACATGGCTCCAGCCATGCATATAGGACCCAGACAGAATACCGCCGCCGGTGTTCACCGGCAAAGAGCCTTCGATCGCCGCAGCGCCACTTTTGAAGAATTCCAAACCCTGCCCCGGCGCAACAAACCCATGCCCTTCCAGATGATCAATCAAGTGGATGGTCGCAGCATCATAGCCTTCGAAATGCTGGACATCTGCCAAAGAAATTCCCGCCATATCCAGCGCCTGTTTACCCGCCTCCTGATACTGCGAATGCATCCGCTCTCGCACCAGAGTGTGCATCTTGTTACGTGTCACGCTGGCTCTGCCCCAGCCGCTGATATCGACCGGGGCATGGGACAAGCCTCTGGCCAAATCAGCCCGGCGAACAATCAGGCAAACCGCGCCATCGTTGACCAAACACAGATCAAACAGATGCAAAGGCCGCACGACATAGCGCGAGGCAAGATACTGCTCAATCGTCAGTTCAGACTGCATCACTGCATTGGGATTGCGCATGGCATTCTGGCGCAATTGCACAGCCACTGCCCCCAGATCAGCCTCCGTCGCGCCATATTGATGCTGGTAATGCGCCCAGATCATCGCCCAATGTGCGGCCTGCGAACTCCAACCCCAAGGGTGATAATAATAATATGAACTTGGCGCATCGGTTTCATACTTATGACCGCCGAAGGTGCGGCCAATCGACCTGGTGGCAACCGAAAAGATCAAGGCCACCGTATCGCACTTGCCCTCGGCAATAGCCTTGCATGCCACGGGTATGGGGCCTGCACAGATGGTGCCGCCACCTTCAATGCTGTGGTGCGGCGCGATGGCCAGAGTTTGGGCCATTTCAGCGGCACTAGGACCACCGTAAAGAAAATTTACTGAAAGACCGTCGATATCCTTACGCTGCAACCCAGAATCGGTCAGAGCCCGTTCAAACGCTGTGACAGCCAGACTTTCTGCAGTTGGCGCTTCATAGCCCTCTGGTTTGGCGCGGGTCGCCTGGTAATCCAGATGGAAATCGGTTTCTCCCAACCCAACCACGGATGCCTTGCGGCTCAGGGTGGCTGTAGGTTCAGGAACATCAAACATGCTCATGTAAGACATGAATATCCTGTCAGAAATAGGTTAGTATGCGCTTTGACTGCGCGAGGCCGCCCTATGCCTTGGCTTGCGGATATTACAGGATACACCTTAGCGAAAGAACAAACTGTGCCAGCTAATATTCAATTTTGCGACTTAGCGTTAATGGCCAAGTCCTAATGTACCGTGACTGGTCTACGCTCCGACAAAGCATAAAGCGGTGAGGCCAGCAGCGTGGTTATAATCGCCATAAGCACCAG
>JBEGLE010000041.1:0-4863 GCA_041183725.1 Pseudomonadota bacterium
CAGATCAATTCCCAGACTAAGCTCTAGCTGGCGGATGGCCTGACTGAGCGGAGGCTGGCCATATTGAGCCGCGCTGCAGCGCGGCCAAAATGCAACTCTTCGGCAACGGCGACAAATTGCCGCATTTGTCTCAGGTCCAAAGCAAGCCTCCTTTCCCAGTAGAAGCCGCTCCTTACCTTTACGGTATTGAAAAGGCGATTATTGCGACGCGTTAAGAAATATTATGCTCCCGCGCCCTAGAGTTTCCCTGTAAGGGCTTGGTGTATCGCCGCTGCCGTGGCCTCTGCCCCAGCCTGATTGGGATGGAACGGGGTGCCGATTTTGGGATTGGCACCATTTACCCAAGGTTCGGAGGCGCAGGCATCATGTCCGGCGCTGATTGCAGTCATATCAACAAAAATCGCGCCAGACTGTTCGGCCGCCAACCGGGTGGCCTCTAGCAGCTTGGCTGCCACTTGCCGTCCTGTATCAGCCATAGCCGGGCTGATCCCAAGGCTGATGCAGGTGCCTTGATCAGGCAGAACTGTGGGATAGCTGACAATCACCACCGTGGCCTTAGGGGCCTGTTGTCTAATTGCTTGTGCAATCGCGTGCAAGTTGCTGGTTATTTTGTTAAAATTTCGATCAGCCAGCGGTTTTGGTCCTTTCCAAAGCAGCTTTCCTAACAGACCAGCGCGCCCTGATGCCAGAGTAAGATCGCCGATATAGGCAGCATCATTGCCGCCAGAGGTGATCGTTACCAACCGCGTGTTCGCTCCGATTGCGGCCAATTGTGGCCCCAGAAACACCTGGCCCCCTTGCAAGATATGCTGGGTAGTTGATCCCGAACACGTCATGTCTACCAGCGAAAGATCAAGCAAACGAGACAGCAGATGCGGATAGCCCTGTGTTGAACGCATGCAGACCAAGGGGCTTCCCGGTTCACGCGGGCCAAGGCCTATACCAGCCGCAAACGAACTACCCAAGGCAACATATTGCCCCGATGTGTCGGGCTTTCGCTTGCCCTGCCAGACCAGCACCACGATCAAGACCAAAGCCGCGGCCGCGGTCATAAGAAAACCAATTAGAAGGAAGCGTTTGATCACAAAGGACCCTTTCAATAGACCAATTGAGTATAGCCCCAAGCGTTCTGCGGGTGAAGCAAATATGCGCAAGGCAGCAGTGGTAATGCGCTGCTCATCGTTCTAGGTGCAGGGCTAAGCATCAGGCATCAAGGCAAGCACATGGCCCGCAAACATTCAAAGCGCGATCCCTATGGTGAACGCAATCGTGAGGAAGAAGTACCAGAGGAGCCGGTAATCTGTTGGCTCTGCGAGCGGCGGACGGGCAAGACCATTGTCTGGCATCATCCTATTCCCAAAAGCCGGGGCGGCCGCGATGTGGTGCCGATGCATCCGATCTGCCAGCAGACGCTGATTACCAATTTCACCAATTCTGAATTGCAGCGCTATGGTCTGGATGTCCAAGCCCTGCTGGCCAACCCGCCCATCCGCAAATTTGTAGATTGGGTGGCCAACAAAGACCCGGATTTCACAGCACCGCTGGCCAAGAAGCAGCGGTGATTGCTAGCGACAAAGACACATGCGGTACTGATGAAACGCTGCAGACCCTCGGCGAAGCCCTTGTCAGCTAGGCAGATGTAACCCCAAAAACCCACTCTTTCAGGTTAGAAACTGCAATGGATACTGAGAAGGCAAAGTTGAAGGGGTGCTGGTCTGGCGCCGAAATTACGACTTATCTTGACAAGAATCCTATCCCCTTGCGGCTTGCGGTTACGGATAGCTCCGGGTCACCTTGGGTGGTTTCGCTGTGGTTTCTTTATGAAAACGGTGTTTTATGGTGCGCAACCAATGCCCAAGCCAAGCTGATCTCCTATTTGCGTGCAAGTCCGCAATGTGGGTTTGAAGTCTCTGGCGAAACACCGCCCTATAAAGGCTTGCGTGGCAAGGGGCGCGCCACAGTGGTGCCAGAGCGTGGCGGTCAGATACTTCTGCGCCTTCTCCAGCGCTATGGCATTGATCTAAATAGCGCTTTGGCCAAATCGCTTATGGCTAAACTTGATCAGGAAGTGGCGGTCTGTATAAGGCCCAGCCATATCAGCAGTTGGGATTTTTCAGCCCGTATGCAGGGCGCAACTTTATAGGGCGGCTTAGAATAAATCGTGCCCACGGCTATACGGTGCTGGAAGAAGTGGACCGGCTGGTTTATCCTTAAAGTTTAAGGCCATAGACGGAAAAGCAATTCCATCTATCCAGCATGATTTTGATCATGGGCTACGCATGGGCCAACACATGCTCCTTTCGGCCGTCGCTGAATGGTCATTCACATTGGGTTGTTAACAGTGACAGAAAACCAAAATACGCTCTCCACCAACCGGGTTTTAGTCTTTGGTGGCAATGCCAATGATAATAGCCCGCGCAGCCGGGATAAAGCCGTGGTCGGAGGTAAGGGCGCGAATCTGGCCGAGATGGCGGGGATTGGCCTGCCGGTGCCGCCGGGCTTCACCATCACCACTGAAGAATGTGTGCGCTATCTGGCCGAGGGCGGCGATTTTTCTGCGGATGTGCAATCAGATGTCGCGGCTGCGCTGCGCCATATCGAAAAGGTAACAGGCAAAACCTTTGGGCAACCAGATAACCCGTTGTTGGTATCGGTCCGATCAGGCGCACGGGTTTCGATGCCCGGTATGATGGATACGGTTCTCAATCTCGGCCTAAACGATGCCACGGTGCAAGGGCTTGCGATAATCTCAGGCGATAGCCGCTTCGCATGGGATAGCTATCGTCGTTTTATTCAGATGTATTCAGATGTGGTGCTGGGTCTGGATCACCACCTGTTCGAAGATGCTCTTGAGATCGTTAAGGAAGACAATGGCTTCCTCAGCGATACAGAATTACAGGCAGAGCATTGGCAAGAGATCGTTCTGGAATACAAAGGGATTGTTGAGGCTGAACTGTCGCTTCCATTCCCTCAGGATGTCACCGAGCAATTGTGGGGTGCGATACGGGCTGTATTTGATTCTTGGGATTCTGATCGCGCCAAGGTTTATCGCCGCCTCAATGATATTTCGGGCGATTGGGGCACGGCGGTCAATGTTCAGGCCATGGTTTTTGGCAATATGGGTGATACCAGCGCCACTGGCGTAGCCTTTACCCGCGACCCTGCAACTGGTGAGCGCGCCTATTATGGGGAATGGCTGGTCAATGCTCAGGGCGAGGATGTTGTGGCGGGTATACGCACGCCGCAGTATCTGACCAAACAATCGCGAGAGCGTGCGGGGGCAAAACCCCTCTCGATGGAGGAGGCGATGCCTGCGGCCTATGCTGAACTCGCCCGTGTGTTTGCTTTGCTCGAAACACATTACCGCGACATGCAGGATATAGAATTTACCGTTGAGCGGGGTAAATTATGGATGCTCCAGACCCGTTCGGGCAAACGTACGGCAAAGGCGGCCCTAAAAATTGCCGTCGAGATGGTTGGGGAAGGCTTAATCGACGAGGCCACGGCAATACGCCGCATAGACCCAATGGCGCTTGATCAATTGCTTCACCCTACATTGGATCCCACGGCCCCGCGCGATGTGATAGGCACTGGCCTTCCCGCCAGCCCTGGGGCTGCAACCGGCATCATCGTGCTCGATGCTGATACGGCACAGACCCGTGGGCAGAGGGGCGAGGCAGTCATTTTGGTTCGCGTCGAGACCAGCCCTGAGGACATTCACGGCATGCATGCTGCCAAGGGGGTGCTCACTGCGCGCGGCGGAATGACCAGCCATGCTGCGGTTGTGGCGCGTGGCATGGGAAGACCCTGCGTCTCGGGGGCATCAATGCTATCGATCGATCTGCCCACACGCACGGTAAAGGTTGGTGGGCGCGCGTTAAAAGAAGGTGACGTGATCACGCTTGACGGCTCGACTGGCGAGATCATGGCGGGAGAGGTCAAGACGATAGAGCCAGAATTGGTCGGCGATTTCGGCACGCTTATGGTCTGGGCTGATAAGCTCCGCCGGATGAAGGTGCGTACGAACGCAGAAACGCCAGATGATTGCAAAGTCGCCCGTCAATTTGGCGCCGAGGGCGTTGGCCTGTGCCGTACCGAGCATATGTTCTTTGATGATAAGCGGATTTCAGCCGTGCGTCAGATGATCCTTGCAGAGGATGAAGCGGGCCGCCGCACCGCTCTGGCGAAATTGCTGCCAGAACAGCGCGCCGATTTTCACGCGATTTTTGAGGTCATGGCGGGCTTGCCGGTAACAATCCGCCTTCTCGATCCGCCATTGCACGAATTTCTGCCACATGCGGATGCGGAGTTCGAAGAACTGTCGGAAGCGATAGGCATCGGCGTGCCAACGCTACGCCGCCGAGCCAGCGAGCTTTTTGAATTTAATCCGATGCTTGGTCATCGCGGGTGCCGTTTAGGTATTACTTTTCCTGAAATATACGAAATGCAGGCGCGCGCTATTTTCGAGGCGGCCTGCGATGTCGCTGCGCAAGGCGGCGAACCACCGGTGCCAGAAGTCATGGTGCCGCTGGTTGCGACAAGGCGCGAGCTTGAGATTCTCAAGGGTGTCATTGATCGCGCTGCCGCGCAGGTCTTTGCCGAAAAGGGCTGCACTCTGTCCTATGATGTGGGGACAATGATAGAATTGCCACGTGCTGCTCTGATGGCGGGCGAGATTGCAGAAGTGGGGGCCTTTTTCTCATTCGGCACCAATGATTTAACGCAAACGACGCTGGGCCTTTCGCGGGATGATGCAGGCAAGTTCCTGCCCGCCTATGTCGAACAGGGCGTGTTCCTGCGTGATCCTTTTGTGAGCCTCGATATAGATGGTGTGGGTCAGTTGGTCAGCCTTGCTGCTGAGCG
>JBEGLE010000042.1:0-3051 GCA_041183725.1 Pseudomonadota bacterium
GTCGTGGCGCGCACATCCAGCGCGCCGCGGAAGATGAAGGGGAAGCCCAACACATTGTTTACTTGGTTGGGATAGTCGCTGCGCCCGGTGGCCACGATGGCATCGGGTTTGGCTTCCTTTGCCTCTGGCGGGGTAATTTCGGGATCGGGATTGGCCATGGCAAAGATGATCGGCTGGGCCGCCATTGATCGCACCATGTCTTGATTGACCGCACCTTTAACCGACAGTCCGAGAAAGACGTCCGCGCCCACCATGGCTTCGGCCAGTGTGCGCTTGTCGGTATCAATGGCATGGGCCGATTTGAACTGATCAACTTTTTCGCGGCCGCGATAGATCACACCCTTGGTATCGCACATGATCACATTTTCGTGGCGCACACCCATGGCCTTGATCAGGGCGGTGCAGGCAATCGCCGCCGCGCCTGCGCCGTTCACCACAACCTTGATGTCTTCCAATTTGCGATTGGAAAGGTGACAGGCATTGATCAGGCCAGCCGCAGAAATGATCGCCGTGCCGTGCTGATCATCGTGCATCACCGGAATTTTCAGCCGCTGCTTCAGCTCTTGTTCGATAACAAAGCATTCGGGGGCTTTGATGTCTTCGAGGTTGATCCCGCCAAAGGTCGGCTCCAGCAGGGTTACCGCCTCGATAAAAGCCTGCGGGTCTTCGGTGTTGAGCTCGATGTCGATCGAATCAACGTCGGCAAAGCGCTTGAACAGCACGGCCTTGCCTTCCATCACGGGCTTCGATGCTAGGGCGCCCAAATTGCCCAGACCCAGAATGGCGGTGCCATTGGTGATCACCGCCACCAAATTGCCGCGCGCGGTATATTCAAAGGCGGCCGCAGGATCTTCCGCAATCGCCAGCACCGGTACGGCGACACCCGGCGAATAGGCCAAGCTCAGGTCACGCTGGGTCGCCATCGGCTTAGAGGCGATGATCTCGATCTTACCGGGGCGTATCGTGCTGTGATAGAACAGGGCTTCACGTTCGGTGAACCGGACTTTGCTTTCCTCAGACACGCGCAAATTCTCCTTTAGTCACTATGGCCCCTAACCAATCCCGACGCGACGCGATAGGGGAAAGCTGTTGCTCGTGCCGTTTCCGAATCACACTTGCAGGGTCTAGTCAGTCAGCATGTCTTCTCCGGTGCCTCAAATACCTCCTGCTGCCACCCCGATGATGGCGCAATATCTTGCCTTGAAGGCGCAGGCTGAGGGCTGCTTGCTGTTTTACCGCATGGGGGATTTTTTCGAGCTGTTCTTTGATGATGCCAAAGTGGCCTCGCAGGTGCTCGATATTGCTTTGACCAGCCGGGGGGAACACCAAGGTGCGGTGATCCCGATGTGCGGTGTGCCGGTCCACGCCGCCGAAGGCTATTTGGCGCGGCTGATTAAGGCGGGCTGCCGGGTGGCGATTGCCGAGCAGGTGGAAACCCCGGAAGAAGCAAAAAAACGCGGCGGATCAAAGGCGCTGGTGGCACGCGATATCGTACGCTTTGTTACCGCCGGAACCCTGACCGAGGAATCGCTACTAGAGCCCCGACGCGCTAATGTGTTGGCGGCGCTTTGCGATCTGCGCGGCACGGTGGGGATTGCCGCTTGTGATATTTCTACCGGCCGAATGGAGTTGGAAGATTGCCCGCCTGATCAGCTGAGCGCAGCCTTGGCCCGGATCGGGGCGCGCGAGATTGTCGTTCCCGAAGGCTGGGATCAGGCGCCTTACGATGCCATTGCCCGTCCGCCCCGCGATTTCGCCAGCGATGGTGGTGAAGCGCGGCTGCGCGCGGTGCATGGGGTGGCGACATTGGATGGCTTTGGCCAGTTCAGTCGCGCCATGCTGGCGGCCGCGGGCGGCTTGGTTGCCTATCTGGATCATGCTGGGCGCGGCAAGCTACCCTTGCTTTTGCCGCCCGTGCTGCGTGAAGGCGGGGCGCATCTGGCGATGGATGAGGCCACCCGCGCCAGTCTGGAAGTGCTTGAGGCCAGCAATGGCGGTCGGCGCGGGAGCTTGATAGAAGCGGTTGATCGCTGCGTGACCGGGGCCGGCGCCAGACAATTGGCTGATGATCTCTCTGCGCCTCTCACCAGCAGCACAGACATTATGGCCCGGTTGGATCTGGTGCAATGGCTGCACGATGATCCCTTGTTGCGCGGCGATCTGCGCACGGTGCTGCGGGCTTTGCCTGATCTGGGTCGGGCATTGGGGCGGATTGTTGCCGGGCGCGGGTCTCCGCGCGATCTGGGGCAATTGCGCGATGGTTTGGGCGAAGCGCAAAGGGTGCGCGATCACCTATTGAAACGCGCCGATCGTCCGCCGTTTCTTGAAGCCTTGCTGCCTGCTTTGGGCGGGCATGGCGCCCTGATCGATCTTTATCTTCGCGCCTTGGTGCCCTCGCCGCCAACCGAACGCAGCCAAGGCGGCTTTATCGCTGAAGGCTATGATCATGCGCTTGATGCCTTGCGCCAGACCGCCAGTCATTCACGCCGCGCGATTGCCGCGCTTGAGGCGAAGTACCGCGATGAAACCGGGGTGGCGGCGCTGAAAATTCGCCATAATGGGGTCTTGGGTTATTTTATTGAAGTGCCAGCCAAACATGCGGATCGGCTGATGGCCCCCGATAGCGGCTTCACCCATCGTCAAACTATGGCCGGGGCGGTGCGGTTCAATGCCTTGGCCCTGCACGAAGAAGCCAGCCGGATTGGCGAGGCCGGCGGCCATGCCTTGGCAGCCGAAGAATCCCACTTTCAAGAGCTTGTCACCCAAGCGATCAGCCATGCGCCCGCCATTGCCCGCACCGCGGCCGCTTTGGCCCGCATCGATGTGAGCGCCGGACAGGCCGAGCGTGCGGCCGAGGGCGGCTGGTGCCGTCCGGCCTTGGTTGATCAGGCCAGTTTGTTGATCACAGGCGGGCGACATCCAGTGGTGGAAACCGCGTTGGCGGCCAAGGGGGATCGCTTTGTCGCCAATGATTGCCACCTTTTGCCCGACGATCGTCTGTGGCTGGTAGGCGGCCCGAACATGGGCGGTAAGTCCACCTTCTTGCGGCAA
>JBEGLE010000043.1:0-5630 GCA_041183725.1 Pseudomonadota bacterium
GCCGTACGCCGCATCGTGGGACTGAACTTGCCGCATGGCGTGCGCCGCCTGCTGCCCGATGCGGATAACCCGACGGTGAACATCATCGTTGACGCCTATAAATCAGCCTATCGCGCCGCGCGGGCCGAGGGCACTCTGGCTGAGCCTTTATTTGATGGCATTCCAGACTTGCTCGACAGTCTGCGCGCTGATGGCTGGCTCTTGGGGGTCGCCACCGGCAAGTCCAGTCGCGGGCTGGTTCATTGTCTGGCCGCGCACAGCCTAACTGATCACTTCATCACCCTGCAAACTGCTGATCTTCACCCCAGCAAACCGCATCCCGCCATGTTGGAAGCGGCCTTGGGTGAAGCCTTTGCCGAAAGCGGTGATGCCGTGATGATTGGCGACACAGCCTATGACATGCAAATGGCTTGTAATGCCGGTGTACGTGCGATTGGGGTTGATTGGGGCTATCACGAAACGGCTGAATTGCTGGCTGCCGGGGCCGAATGGGTCGCCACCAGCCCGCAAGCCTTGGGGGAGTATCTGAAACAATGACGACCAAAAACCCAGACACCAGCCACGACACTTTGGCGAAAAAACGCTTTATGGCCATTAACTTGGTTAGACTGAGCGGCGTAGCCCTGATCTTGGTCGGTCTGCTGTTTGCGCTGGATCGGATCGATGTCCAACCGGCCCATCTCATCGGGGTTATGTTCATCCTGTTTGGCATGATCGACGCCTTTATCATGCCCCGCGTTTTGGCCCGGCGGTGGAAAAGCCTGGATCAATGAAGCGGTTTTACACGGTTGCCGCCGCCGCGCAGGCCGAGGGCGGCTGGCAGGTCACGCTGGATGGGCGCGGGGTCAAAAGCCAAGCGGGCAAGCCGCAATGCGTGCCATCGCAGCGATTGGCCGATGCCTTGGCCGCAGAATGGGCCGCTCAAGGCGAAGACATTGTTCCCGCCAGCTTCCTGCTGCGCGACATGGCAGACTATGCCATCGATGTTGTAGCCCCTGATCGCGCCAGCGCCATAGCGGCGCTGTTGCCCTATGCTGAAACGGATACGCTGTGTTACCGCGCTGATCCCGCCGAAGCGCTGCATCGCCGCCAGATGGTGCTGTGGGAGCCGCTGCTGACCCAAGCTGAACAGCGCTGGGACATTGCCTTTACCCGCATATCCGGAATTATTCACCAAGCCCAGCCCGCTGCGACCCTCGCTCGCTTGGCCTTGGTGCTTGAAGCAAAAGACAATTTCACCCTTGCCGCCCTGCGATCACTGGCTGGCCTGTCCGCCTCGATGATCATCGGCCTTGCCGCCAGCGAAGCCGGTGCAGACGCCGAAGTTCTTTGGTCTGCCGCCAACCTGGAAGAAGATTTTCAAGCTGAGTTCTGGGGGCAAGACGCCGAAGCCCAAGCTTTGCGCGCTAGGCGCTTTCGCGATTTTTCAGCCGCGATGCACTTCGTAAGTCTGCTCTAAAGCGGCTTACCCCAGCCAAACCGCAACCTGTGCCGCCACATCGTTGGCCGCTTGGTTCAGCGCATGCCCCACCACTTCGGGCTTGGCTGGCACAGCCTTAACCCGTGATTCAAACCGTTTGGTGGTGACTGCACCACCCGGCGCCGTCCACACCGCATCATAGCGCACCACGGCCACTTTGCTGCGGGCATCATAGCCAAAATCGAGCAAGTGCCCGCTCAGCCGTGAACCGCCAGAGGTTACGGCATCACCCGATGCAAAAACCAAGTGCTTACCGCCTGCGCGAATGGTTTCGGCAAGCAGTGCGGCAAACATATGCGCGGGCCGTTCAACCCATTGCGCATCTTTCAGATAGGCAACGCGGCTATCATCCAATTGCACGGCAAGGCGGGTAACCGCCAAGCTGCGATCGGTTTCCGGATCAACCACGATAATCGCATCGCTGCTATTGCCGCTCAGGGCAGACCCCGCCGCCGCGGATTGCGCTGCTGCCAGGCGCAAAAGGCTGGGGGCAGACTTATGCCCACCGCCCAAGTTGATGCAACCGGACAGACCAAAAGCCAAGGCCAGTGGCAAAGCACATTTCAGCGCCTTGCCTGCCAGTGCCGCCATTCTCATTGTGCTGTTCCCGCTCTTCATGGCCAGTCGCTCATCATGGCTTGTAATCCGGCAGTTGCTGCCCCTTAAGCACAGCACCGCCGCCTTCCTCGTCAATCCGTTCGGTAATCGTGCGCAGCGCCTTGGTGGTGGCGCGCAATTCGCGAATTGCGTCTTCGGCTTGCGGCAAGGTTGTTTCCGATAGCTGACGCGCCGCAGGCTTGGCCTCGGTCAACATCGCCTGAAGCGCATCGGAGGCACCGCGCGCCGAAGAAATAGCCTCGCGCAATTGCTTGGCCAATTGCTTGCCATCGCCGCCCAGCGCCGTGTTGGCCGAATTGGCCACCCGATCAAACGACGCCAAAGTCACGGTGGCTTGCGCCAAGGTGCTTTGCAATTCGACCAAAGATGTTTTCAACTGCGGCGAGGCACCAGCCAATTCCGCGGTAAAGCGATCGGTGTTCGACAGGATGTTGTTGATCGAGGTCTGGTTCTTATCAGACAAGACCATAGTCAACCGCTCGGTAAGGGTCGAAAGCCGTTCCAGCAGGACTGGCGCATTAGACAGCAGTTCACCCAGACCACCGCGGCGGGTAGGAATAACCGGCACGTCATCGGGGCCAGGGCCGGGCTCGGTAATGGCAGGGGCATTCTTGATCCCGCCATTAAGCTGGATCGTGGAGCCGCCGGTAAAGCTGCCCTGGATCGTTGCCGTGGTGCCTTGCAGGATCGGTACCTTATCATCGATGGCAATACGCACGCGAACAAAGCTGGGGTCTTTGGGCCACAGTTCAATCTCTCGGTCACTTGCCCGGCAGGCACGCCGGCATAGTTTACCGATACACCTTTCGACAGCCCATCGACCGACTGTTTAAAGAAAATGTCGTAATCATGCTGATGCCTGCGGCCGACCTGTGTCACCCACAGAACAAAAGCCGCCACCAGCGCCAGCAGCACCAGCGTGACCGTTCCGACCCAGATATGGTTCGATTTGGTCTCCATCGTCCCCTCTATGCCCGCCCCTTTGCCGGCTTGTCCATGGCCTTGGTGCGTTTCTGACTATCTTGTGCCGCACGGCCGCGCGGGCCGTTGAAATATTCCTGTATCCAAGGATGATCGGTGGCCAGCAATTCGGGGATCGTCCCCACGGCAATCACTTGCCGATCAGCCAGCACGGCCACCCGATCACAAATTTCATGCAGGGTATCAAGATCGTGGGTGATCAGAAACACTGTTAACCCCAGCGTTTCCTGCAATTCGCGGGTCAGACGATCAAAAGCAGCTGCACCGATCGGATCAAGTCCGGCGGTGGGTTCATCCAAGAACAACAGTTCCGGATCGAGCGCCAAGGCCCGTGCGAGGCCTGCGCGTTTGCGCATGCCACCGGATAGTTCAGAAGGGTATTTGTCCGCCGCGCTTTCAGGCAGGCCCGACAGCACGATTTTATACAAAGCGATTTCGCGCCGCAGGGTATCACTGATTTCCGGATAGAATTCGCGCAGTGGCACTTCGATATTTTCCGCCACGGTCAGGGTAGAAAACAGCGCGCCGCCCTGAAACAGCACACCCCAGCGGCTGCGAATATCGATACCGGCATCGTCATCGCTGGGATGGGTAATCGATTGCCCCAGCACGGTAATATCGCCCACATCAGGCCGTTGCAGCCCGATGATGGATCGCATCAGCACCGATTTACCCGTGCCAGACCCCCCAACCACGCCAATCGTTTCGCCGCGATTGACGGTAAGCGAGAGGTTTTCGTGCACCACCTGCGCACCGAAGCTGTTGCGCAGCCCTTCGACAACGATGGGGTGCGCGCCGGTGAAACGGCTGGATGCCGTTTGCGATTTCCCGCCAGACTTGCTCATCCCCAACCCACCTTGGTGAAGAACACGGCAAAAAAGGCATCCATCACGATCACCATAAAGATCGCCTGAACCACGGCCATAGTGGTGCGCAGCCCCACTTCTTCGGCATCGGATTTCACCTGCATGCCCTGATAACAGCCCGCCATCGACACCACGAGACCAAAGAACGGGGCTTTTACAAGCCCCACCCAAACGTCATGCAACAGCACCACTTCGCGGATTTTACTCAGGAAGGTGAAGAACGGAATCCCCAAGGTGAACGACGAAATAAACGCCCCACCAACAATCGCCACCAGAGAGGCAAAAAAGCCCAACAATGGCATCATTACCACGGTAGCAAGAATGCGGGGGATCACCAAGGCTTCGATCGGGGACACGCCAATGGTGCGCATGGCGTCAATTTCTTCGGTCAGCTTCATCGTGCCGATCTGCGCGGCAAAGGCTGAGCCGGAACGGCCCGCGACCATTATCGCGGTCATCAGCACGCCCAGTTCGCGCATCGACAGGCGGCCGGTGAGGTTAACCGTCAGCATTTCAGCACCGAAATCCTGAAGCTGCACCGCGCCTTGCTGGGCAATGACAATGCCAACCAAAAAGCACATCAGCCCAACAATCGGCAGGGCGGTAACCCCGACCAGTTCAAGCTGCCGGGCCAAGGCCTGACCGCGCATCCGGCCGGGGTGACGCAAAATGCCCCAAGCGGCGATCAGGATCGATCCGAAAAAGTCCAGTATACCCAGCGATCCAGCGCCCGTACTCGTCACCGCCGTGCCGATGGCATCGGGCACCCGCTGGATCAGCGGCAATTTTTCGTCCGGTTCATGCGGTGCGCCGCTGGAAACCTTTACCGCCGCGATTAGCCGCTGGGCCATAGCACTGGCCCCGACGATCGCCGCATCATGATCACGCGATAACCGCCATGCGAGCCAAGCCCCCACGGTGTCAATCTCGGTCACGGCCGACAGATCAAGCTCTGCCACCGCGCCATCCAGCGTACAAAGCTGCTGCTCGGCAAGGCCCAAAGAAGATACCGTCATCGGCCCGGAAAAGGCGATACGCAGCTTGCCGCTGCTCAGCTCTTCGCTGGTGAAGTCTGCCCAGACACGCATAGGTCCCTGTCATGCGGGAAAAAGCCTTTAGCGGCAAGGCCGCAGTGCCATGAAGCGCAAGGCTTGTTGCGCTGCTGCCTTGCGCTGGCGGCTTACCGCTGGCAAAGCCCCGACCCATGACTGCCACCACGCTTGATAAGACCTTCGACCCCACCGCCATTGAGGCCAAGTGGTACGAACACTGGGAAACCAGCGGCCTGTTCCGCCCAGATCGTCCCACCGCGACCCCGTTCACCATCGTCAACCCGCCGCCCAATGTAACCGGCTGCCTGCATATCGGCCACGCGCTGGATAACACGCTTCAGGATGTGGTGATCCGCTATGAACGGCTGCGCGGCAAAGATGCCCTGTGGGTGGTTGGCACCGATCATGCCGGTATTGCCACGCAAATGGTGGTTGAACGCCAGATGGAAGCCAAGGGCGACAAGCGCACCAATTATGCGCGCGAAGCCTTCATCGACAAGGTGTGGGAATGGAAAGCCGAAAGCGGCGGCACCATCACCGGCCAGTTGCGCCGTCTGGGCTGTTCGATGGACTGGAGCCGCGAACAGTTCACCATGGACCCGCATTTCACCAAGGCCGTGGTCAAGGTGTTTG
>JBEGLE010000044.1:0-4542 GCA_041183725.1 Pseudomonadota bacterium
TTGCCCAGGCCATAACCCCAGAGCAAGTGGCTATCAGCAAGGTTGATGCCGATGCAGAAGACATTGTCACCCTGTCACGCTCTATCGATGCCTTGGATGCCGCAGGGCGCCGCACGAGCGAGCTTAAGGGTAAGTGGTGGCACAAGTTGGCTGGCCCCCTTTCGGCCCTGCTCATGCCGCTACTCGGCTCGGTTGTTGCTTTCGGCCTTGCCCGCTCGGGCCAACTGCTGATCCGCGGCGTGATCGGCATGGCCTTGGGCTTTGCCTATTTTGTGATCGACAATGCCGCCCTCGCCATCGGAAATTTTGGCGGATACCCGCCGCTGATCGCCGCATGGTCGCCGTTTTTTCTATTCCTGCTGCTGGGCGAAACGGTGCTGATCCGCACCGAGGAATAAAGCTAAAGGCCTAGCGCAGTCGCATGGTGCTGCGGGTCAGTTTGGCAACCAAGGGCATCAGACCGGAATAATTGGCCTTATCATAGGTTGAACTATGCCCAAGCTGCGCCAGAAGGCGCCGGTGCGCCTCACCCAGTGAATGATAGGGCAGGCTGGGCAGCAGATGATGCAGGGCATGAAAGCGCAGGCCAACCGGCGCCCACAGCGGCGCAAGCAGCGCGGGCGGTGGCACATTGGTCGAATCAAGATACTGCCCTGTAACCGTCATCGCCGCGCCGTCATTTTCCCACAGATGGGCTGTCAGGGTACGGATCTGGTTCAGCACGGCAACGCCCGAAACAACCGCCACAGCAAGGATCAAGGGCCGCCAGCCCCAATAGGCTGAAGCCGCCAGAACACCCAGCGCCCAAAGCGAGGTTCCCAATTCCTGCCAAAACACCATGCGGGCAAAGGCACCCTCGGGCGGGCGGCGGACAAAGTCAGGGTTCACCGCCAAGGTAGAAAACCGCCCCCAGACCAAGCGGCGCAGCGGCGGGACGATGACCCCCACGGGCACCAGCACCGCCGAGCGGAACATCAAGGCCACCGGCAGGGCCGCGGCCATAAGAATAAACAGCGGGAGGGTCCACGGCTTCATCAAAGCCAAGGGCAGATATTCCGGATCCTCCGGTGTGCCATAACGGGTGCGGGCATGGTGAAGGGTGTGGGTGCCTTCATACATCAGTGACGGGGTAAGCAGCGGAATGCCAACCAGCAGGTTCCAGACAAAGCGAAAGCCCGGCAGGGCGCGTTCATGAATATGGGTTAGTTCGTGAATAAACAGCAGCGCCCGATAAAGCGCGACAACCGCAACCACGGCGCAGGCCACGGCGAGCAGCGGCGTGGTTAGAACAATAGCCCCAGCCAAACCCGCATAGCCAATGGCGGCAGATAACAGCATATCGGGCCAGTAAATCTCTGGCCGGGCGGTGGAAATATCGCGGGTCAGATCAACCGCCGCACGCAGCATCGCCTTATCATCCGGGATGATGGCAAGGCTGGGCCGCGGCGCTGCCGGCTCTGCCTCTGCTGGGCTATGATCAATCGAATCCTGCGCAATCATGCATTTATTCCACTCTGACCCGGGGCCACTGGGTGCCATCCGGCTTGACAAGTTGGGGTAACCATACGCAATTCCAAGCCTCTATCCCAGTTAATTCAAGACAAAGGCAAGATCGTGGCTAACGGCGATGTGGTTATTTCACCGGTCTTAAATGCGGCCGATCGGGCAGAATTTGTCGATTTTGGCTATCGGATCAATGCCAATGATCCCAATTTCGTGCCGCAATTGCGCGCCGAGGAGCTGGAAAAGTTTACTCCTGGTAAAAACCCCTACTTCGAACACGCCCGCTGCCAGTTGTTCCTCGCCCGGCGCGGGACAGAGGTTGTCGGCCGCATTGCCGCGCAGATTGACGAATTGGCCCTTACCCAGCCAGTCGAGCAGGGCATGGGCCCCGGGACCGGTAATTGGGGCGCTTTGGAAACCGAAGAGGAGGCCGTGGCCCAACGCTTGATCGCCACCGCCGAAGACTGGCTGCGCGATCAGGGCATGACCCGCGTTCTCGCGCCGATGAACCTTTCGGTTTGGGAAGAGCCGGGTCTCTTGGTCTATGGCCACGATCACCCACCCATGGTGATGATGGGCCACCAAAATGCCCGCTATCAACCGTGGATCGAGGGGCAGGGCTATGATCTGGTCAAAACGCTCAACACCTATGATCTCGATATCACCACGCCGTTCCCGCCGCTGATCCAGCGCATCGTCAGCTCGGGCGAAAAGAACGAACGCATCAGCGTCCGCCAAGCGGATCTGAAACATCTGGAACGCGAAGTGGGGATCATCTGCGCGATCTTGAACGATGCCTGGTCAGACAATTGGGGCTTCGTTCCCTTCACCCCATCCGAGATTGCCTATACTGCCAAGAAGCTCAAACCGATCGTCAAGGCAGACCTGATCTACATCGCCGAATATGATGGTGAGCCTGTGGCCTTCATGATGACCCTGCCCGATCTCAACCAGATCCAAAAGAAAGTGAATGGCAAAAACGGCAAGCCTTCGCCTCTTGGCTGGATCAAGTTGGCGCTGTGGTTGCTCAAACCCAAAGCAGCCGATGTGCGGGTGCCTTTGATGGGGGTTGTAAAGCGCTTGCAATCCTCGCGCATGGCCAGCCAATTGGCCTTCATGATGATCGAATATATCCGCCGCAATACGGTGGGCCATTATGGCGGAAAGCGCGCCGAACTGGGCTGGGTTTTGGAAGACAACCAGGGCATGGTCGCTATTGCTGATGCCATCGGCAGCAAGATCAACAAGCAGTATAATATTTACCTTAAAGTGCTTTAGCACTCCGCCAATGATTGGAGAGGTGACAGAAGTCGCCGCTTAGGCCATGGCGGTGACAACGAATTTGGCAGCGGGAACGCACTGTATGAGCAGGCAATATTTCGGCACCGATGGCATTCGCGGACGCACCAACGCCGGCGTGATGACCGCGGCCATCGCCATGAAAGTGGGACAAGCGGCGGGAACCCGTTTCCTGCGCGGCAGCCACCGCCACCGCGTGGTGATCGGCAAAGACACGCGTCTTTCTGGCTATATGCTGGAAAATGCTATGGTTGCTGGCTTTACCAGTGTTGGCATGGATGTGGTGCTGCTGGGCCCCATGCCTACCCCGGCCGTCGCCCTGCTCACGCGTGAACTGCGCGCCGACGTGGGGGTGATGATTTCCGCCAGCCACAATCCTTATGAAGACAATGGCATAAAGCTGTTTGGCCCCGATGGCTTCAAGCTGTCTGACGAAGACGAACTGGCGATAGAGGCCTTGCTGGCACAGGATATTCCCCTCGCTCCGGCCGAAGAAATTGGCCGCGCCCGCCGGATCGACGATGCCCGCGGCCGCTATATCCACGCGGTAAAGGGATCGGTTCCCGATAATGTGCGGCTGGATGGTCTGCGGATCGTGGTCGATTGCGCCAATGGTGCCGCTTATCAGGTGGCCCCATCGGCGATATGGGAACTGGGCGGCGAGGTTATTGCGATCGGCATTTCGCCCAATGGCAAGAACATCAACGACAAGGTCGGCTCCACCCACCTTGATCTGGTGAAGGAAACCGTGGTCGCCAGCGGCGCCGATATCGGCATTGCGCTGGATGGTGATGCTGACCGGCTGATCGTTGTCGATGAAAAGGGCCAGACGGTTGATGGCGATCAGCTAATGGCGCTGATCGGCACACAATTGGCGGCGCGCGGACAGTTAAAGGGCGGCGGCGTGGTCGCCACGGTGATGTCCAACCTGGGGCTTGAACGCTTTCTAAAGGGCCAAGGCCTGACACTGGAACGCACCAAGGTGGGTGATCGCCACGTGCTGGAAAAGATGAAGGCCGATGGCTTTAATGTGGGCGGTGAACAATCCGGTCACATGATCCTGCTTGATCATGGCACCACCGGCGATGGCACTGTCGCGGCGCTGCAAGTTCTGGCGGCGCTGGTGCAATCCGGCAAGCGGGCCAGCGAACTGCTGCACCTGTTTGATCCCGTGCCGCAATTGCTGAAAAACGTGCGCTTTTCTGGCGGCAAGCCGCTTGAGAGCCCGCAGGTTCAGACGGTGATCGCTGATGCTGAGAAGCAGTTGGAAGGCCGGGGCCGTCTGGTCATTCGTCCATCGGGCACAGAACCGGTGATCCGGGTTATGGCCGAGGGCGACGATGCTGCCGAAGTAGAACAGGTGGTTGATGCCATATGCGCGGCAGTGACGGAGGCTGCGGCATGAGCCTGGAAATGCGCCCCGATTGCGAACGCTGCGGCTGCGATCTACCGGCCGAAGACCCCGGGGCCTTTATCTGCAGCCTTGAATGCACCTTCTGCGCCAGCTGCGCCGAAGCCTTGGATGACCGCTGCCCCAATTGCGGCGGCGAACTGATGGACCGCCCAGCCCGCGCCGCAAAGTGGCACGCCAAGCACCCACCCTCAATCCATAGGCACTTTAAAGGATAGCTTGGCGTTACATCCTTCGACGGGCTCAGGATGAGCGGGGTTAGGGTTATCACCCTTGCTTGTCGAAGAGCGCACCGGAGGCTAGACTTAACACCTTCACAACCCCCCTCA
>JBEGLE010000045.1:0-8814 GCA_041183725.1 Pseudomonadota bacterium
GATGACCGGCAACATCTTTGCCAAGGGCATCGCCGGTTCTGCGCAGAATGCTGCCTTCGGTCGTGATCGCGAATATCGCCTACTACCGGCTCTATCCCCGAAAACCATCTATATCGCTGGCGGTGGTTCGGGCGGGATGGAATATGCTATTACCGCTCATGCCCGCGGCCACAAAGTGGTTATCTTCGAAAAAAGCCCACAGCTTGGGGGGGTCATGGCGTGGGCTGGTAACTACAAGAACCTGCCCAACATGGAGCAGATCGCCTATCAGCCCGATTGGCACAAGCTGATGGTCGCCAAAGCGGGCATTGAAGTGCGCCTGAACAGCGAATTGACCCGCGCCATCATCGTGGCGGACAAGCCTGATGTGGTGGTGGTTGCGACTGGCGCCAAGCCTGCCATGCCAGCGGTTGCGGGGCTGGAAAATGCCCTGTCGAGCGGCTTTGCCCGCAGCATTGATAGCGCGCTTTCGGAAGGGCTTGAGCACCTCGCCGATGGCCCCGTAGTGGTCTGGGGCGCGGGAGAAGGCGTCGAACTGGCACTAGATCTGGCTCGCGCCGGGCGGCAAGTGCGTTTGCTTGACCCGCAGGACAAGTTCGTTCCGGCTAACTATATCGGTTCACGGTCCAGTATTGTGCTGCGCTGGTCAGCCAAGGTCAATCTGGAACCCGAACAGGGTGTGGCGCTTAATGAGGTGGAGCCGGGCAAGGTTGTGGTCACCCATGCCGATGGTCGCCACGAGACGATTGCCTGTACCAATCTGATCATCGCCCCGGGCCGGGTCGCCTATGACCCATTGTCACGCGTGCTCGACAAGCTCGGCATCAAAGTCGAACTGATCGGCGACGCCCGCGCTCCGCGATCCTATGGCAATGCCATCCACGAAGCCGCCTATCTGGCACGACGGGTTTAACGAACGGCACCTCTGTAAAACATCGAATTGGGAGAGATACGTATGTTGGATTGGCTGACAGATGACCAGCGCGCCCTGCGCGACATGGCGGCAACCTTTGCGCGCAAGGAAATTGAACCGATTGCCAATCAGATCGATCTGGATGAGCATACCCCTGATGAACTGGTGGCCAAGGCCGCGGAATTGGGGCTCTATGGGCTCTATACCTCACCCGAATACGGCGGTTCTGGCGCCGATCTGGTGTCAGTCTGCCTGGTCAGCGAAGAACTGGCCAAGGCCAGCCCAGCCTTTGCAGGCATGCTGACCGTCCAAATGGTCTTGTGCCCCAAAACGGTCGAGATTCTTGGCACTGAAGAACAAAAGCAACGTATTCTGCCCAAGAGCGCTTCGGGCGAAAGGCTGATGGCCTATTCGCAAAGCGAACCCGCAGGCGCTGCCAATATTGGCAGCCATCTGACCAAAGTGGTGCCTGACGGCAATGGCTATCGCATTGATGGCGCCAAGCTGTTCTGTACCCAAGGCACAGCCGGCACCTGGCTGGTCATGGGCAAATCGAAAGACCATCAGGGCAACGAAGGCTATGGCTGTTTCATCGTAGAACGCGAAGATGAAGGCTTTGAAATAGCCCCGCATGAAAACAAGCTGGGCTGGCGCGGTACCAATACGGGGCCGATATCATTCAACAATGTCCGGCTTGAAGCCGATGATGTGCTGGGGGATATCCTGACTGGCGGCTTTTCCCATCGCGCCGCCAATCATGCCAACCTTTTTGCCCATGTCGCCACATCGATAGGCTGCGCCCAAGGCCTGTTCGACAAAACACTAGACTATGTTCAGCAGCGTCGTCTTTATGGCAAAGATATGGCCGAACTGCAGCCCATCGGTTATTGGTTGGCAGAAGCCCACGCCAAGATCGCGGCCTGCCGCTCATTGCTCTATGATACTGTCCGCCAGTTTGAGGCTGGAACAGTCGCACCTGAAGGCGGCAACATCTGCAAAGCCTTTATTGGTGATACCTGCTTTGATGTCTGCGTTAAACTGGTACAAATGTGGGGCGGCAGTGGCATTATGAATTCCACCGGGGTTAACCGCTATATGCGCGATGCCCGCGCCAAATGCGTGGCCGAAGGGGCCAGTGAGATGCATTATGCCATCATTGCCAACCAATTGCTGCATGGCCAACCCACGCTGGTGCCAAAGAACATCGTCAAGTCTGGGGCCTAATTGGCCACCTAGTCACCGCCAGCCCTCATCACAGGGACGCCAAACATAGGCGTGGTGAATAATGAGGACACTCGCTTTTGCCGAGGCGCTATCTAAGCAATTGCGATGATGGCATCCTTGGTAAAGAGCGGGTGCCCCTCTGTGCCGAGGCTGTATGGTATGCCATCGCCGGGGGCGCGCCGCTAGGCAAAGCCATTGTTAGCCCAGCCATTGCATTTTGCCCTATGGCGCCCTATATCAATGAGGCTCACGTCGCCTGCGACGGAATTTGATCGCCACAGGCGCTGTATCTTCCACCCCATGCTGCTTGGCTCTGCCGCTCCTCTTATCGGGCGCGGCGGGTGGTTCACGATGCATGAAAGCAGGGTCCATTGGCGAAGGAAGAATTACTTACCATTGAGGGTCAGATTGATGAAATCTTCCCCGATGGCCGCTTTGGCGTCATGCTTGATAACGGGCACCGCATCATCGCTTATACCGCCGGAAAAATGCGCAAGTTTCGCATTCGGTCGGTGAATGGTGATCGGGTCCATGTTGAAATGACCCCCTATGACCTGACCAAGGGCCGCATCGTGTTTCGCGAGCGCACACCCGGTGTCGGTCCGGGTGCCAGACCGCGTGGTGGCTTCAAGCGTTAAGGCTTGGGCACAACACCCATACAGAAACGGCCGATGGTTAGACCGCGGCCGCAAGGAAATGCATGAATTTACGTAATATCGGTGCCGCAAGGCACCCCATGATGCCGCTGTCTTTTACCGACAAGCGCCTGATCGGATCACGCCTGCAGACCCGCAGCCCGATCGCCCTTAGCCAAACCGAACTGCGGCGCATTGTCGCAGACATGGTGGATTAAAGCTCTATCCTGCCCCGCTTGCTTGATTGCATGTCGGGGCAGTTTGTTATGCGCTTTCAGCGCGGTCAGATTACGCTATCGTAATGACCGAAGGCGCGGCGTTGCTTTCAAGCAGGGCCTGGGCTTCGTCTTCAACAATCTCGGCGCGGGCGAGTTGGATGGCGTTTCGGCCTTCTTTTACGGCACGGACTTGGGCGGCGAGCGCTTCCCAAGCAGCCACAGAGCGCAGTTCCCTCTCACGAACATTGTCGAGCACAGCCGCCGCCGCAGCCGATGCAGCCTTAAGTGCCTGCTGTTCGCAAAATTCTAGGGAAAGGGACAAATTTATCGTCTTTCGTGGCGCGAACCACCGGGGAACGGGCCATGAAAGCCCATCCCCCGGCAATCGATCGCGACTTAGGCAGCGCTCAGATTAACGGCCGAAGACTTGCCATCACGGCCCGTTTCGACGTCATAAGAAACGCGCTGATCCTTATCGAGGGTCTGCATGCCTGCGGCCTGAACCGCAGAGATGTGAACGAAGCTGTCCTGGCCACCTTCATCGGGGTGAATAAAGCCATAGCCCTTATCGGTATTGAAGAATTTTACGGTGCCGACTGGCATAAGCGTTTCCTTTCAAGAAACATAAGTTCCCTGCCCGCGAAATTGCGAGCCGGGTTGCGCGTCATGTCGTCAATTGAAAGGAATAGGTCGTTGTAAGCGCCAGATCGGCAGGAAACCTGCAAACCGAACGTAGTAGCGCCGATACCCGTCGAAAAAGTCAACGTTAGCAAGGACTGATTAGCACGCCCGCCGTGGCACACCTAATCAATTCGCTTTTTCGCCCTGTTGCCCGAAGCCAAAGACGCGTTAATCGCCGCCAGCGCGATCGATCATATCCATAAAATCGCGCGCCGAATTGCGATCATCGGGATCTTTGAAAGCCACATCCAGATCGGGGGCCGACCCCATCATGTACAGCAAGGTCCACAAGGCAAAACGTCGTCCGCGATCCTGCTCCATGCCGAAATCCACCCGCATATGCTCAATTCCTGCCGCAAAGGCAGAGGGTGGCACGGCAGCCAGATCGGCGGTTCCGAAATAACGGCGAAACTGATCGTCAAGGTCCATAGCCCCCCCTAGGGCCAGTCCGTGGGCAAAAACATCTTAAAATTGCGGTGTTTGCGATTTGGCCGATCCGTGCTATCCGGATTTCTGCTTACGTCGCCTTCGACGGATATCGGCCTGCTTCGGCTTCTCCTTTGTCCCCAATCGCTTCTCGAGCCGCACAGGCAGGCTCATCAGCTTGTCTGCCATTCATTGAAGCAGGGGTAAGGCCAGGCCGCACCGCGCCGGTCCGCGTTACATCCTCTTGCTGCTATCAGGAGAAGACAGATGGCCGATGCCACACTCAAGCCGTTCCTTATCAACAAGGATGCTGACGGCAACTTTCGCCTGACAATTCGCGACACCCATTACAATTCGCAGGGCTATCCGATCATCACCGCCAAGATGCACGATGAACTGTTCAAAACTGCGGCGCTGGCCAAGGCCTTTGCCCGTGAGAACTTCGGCGCCGAATCCGGGCAATACGCCACTAAGTAACGCCAATAGCAGACCCTGTGACTTTTCGCCCCGGCAATGGCGCCCGCCTTTGCCGGGGTAAACCTGTGCGCACCGCGCAAAGCCAATAGGCGCACTTCGATTATGCTGCACTGCCGCATGAAAAATGGGCAAAAGTTGATCCTACTGCTTAAATTTTAGGCATTGCAATGAAGTAGCCCGTGTCGACAGGCAAAAAATTGCCGGAAATTCACAAGTGGCACGAAGCTTGCTTAAATTTCCAAGCCACTTCTGGCACAACAATATCTGTCCTCAGGGGGACTTCATGAGCAAGACTATTAAAACCATCCTCGCCGCCACCGCGCTCGCCTCGGCATTCGCTGCCGCTCCGGCCTTCGCCGATGAAGCACCGGCCAGCGATGTCACTATCACCGGCAACGTAGCAATGACCACGCAATATCGTCTGCGCGGCATCTCGCAGAGCGATAACACCATTGCAGTGCAAGGCGGCCTTACCGCAGCCCATTCTTCGGGCGCCTATGTTGGCACTTGGGCATCAAGCCTGGGCGGTTACGGCACCTTCGGCGGTTCGAACACCGAACTCGATCTGATCGCGGGCTACACCAAGGCCATTGGCGCTGTAACGCTTGATGGCGGCGCAGTGTACTATGTCTACCCCGGCACTTCGGGCCATGACTACTTTGAAATCTACGGCGCCGCTTCGGGTAAGCTTGGCCCGGTGAATGCCAAGCTCGGCACCTATTGGGCGCCCAAGCAAAACAACATCGGTGGCCATAACATCTGGGTTTACACCGATATGGGTCTACCGCTTGCAGGCACGCCGGTTACGCTGAAGGCCCATGGCGGGTATTCCAGCGGTAACAGCGGATACACCCATGGCAAGGACGTGATCGACTACGCAGTCGGCGCAGACTTCGCCTATAAGAACCTGACCTTGAACCTGTCCTATGTCGGCACCGATCTGAAGAAGACTTTCGCTGATGCCAACTTTGGCGGCGGCGCAAAGAGCGGTCATGCCATCACGACCGGCAATGTTGTCGCCACCCTGACGGCTGCGTTCTAATATGTGGCGTGCCCCGCTGCTTTCGGGTGGCGGGGCAGGCCATTTCTATTTTTCAAGACACCCCTCTCACCCAAGGCGAGAGAGCCCCACGCGATTGCTGGCTTGCAACCGCTGCACACCGATCAAAGTCCGCGCCATGGTATAGCGCGATGGGTCGGCAAGATAGCTAGAAATGCCGCTGCGATAACGCAGGTCTGCCAGATACAGATTAGCCACCCGCGATTTTAGGGACGATCAGCACCTCTTGCGCCGTTGCCAATGCGTGTGACCAGTCCGCCTCCATAGTGCCATCCACGGCTATTGCTGCTCCCGCCTCTGCCGCATCGGCAAAACCGGGGCCCAGCGCATCCAGCGCGTGCAGCAAACCAAATAGATTGCGTGCCGCCAGATCAAATTCCGTCTGACCGGCGAAGAATTGGCCCGCAAAGGGTTCTAGAACAATAACCCGCAAAAGCCGCTCAGGGCTTAGCCATCAAGGCTGACCAGATCCGTTCGGGCGACAACGGCAAATCTCGCATCCGCACCCCAATGGCATTGCTAACCGCATTGGCCACAGCGCCCAAGGGTGGCACGATCGGCGGCTCCCCCACACCTTTAACCCCATAGGGATGCCCCGGATTGGGCACTTCGATCATTACCGTATCGATCATCGGCAGATCCGAGCAAACCGGCATGCGATAATCAAGGAAACCCGAATTATCCATGCGGCCCTGGGCATCAAACACATAGGCTTCGTTCAGCGCCCAGCCGATCCCCTGAGCCGCGCCGCCTTGCATCTGGCCTTCAACATAATCGGGGTGGATCGCCGTGCCGACATCTTGAATGGCCGTATAGCGCGTTACGCTAACATGGCCGGTTTCAGGATCAATTTCGGTGTCACAGATATGAACGGCGAAGCCGGGCAGAAAATCAGCCGGATTAACGCTTTCTTCGGCTGAAACCGGGCCAGAAAACTGGTGAAACTTGCCCGCAATCGCACCGATGCTCAGGCTGGCCCCATTGGGGCCATGCGCCACACCATCAGCCCAGGTTACCGTGCCCGGCTCTGCTCCCAGCAACACGGTTGCGCGCTCCAGCAAAGTATCGATCACCTTGCGGCAAGCGCCAATCACCGCCTTGCCCGTGGCAAAGGTCACGCGGCTGCCGCCGGTCAGCATCGAATAGCCCAACGATCCGGTATCGGCGATGGCCACGCGCACAGTATCATAGGCCACGCCCAGCGTTTCCGCTGCCATGATCGCCATAGAGGCGCGGCTACCGCCAATATCTGGGCTTCCGGTGGTAACCATCACCGTGCCGTCAGCCCCCAGGGCCACCGATGCGGTGGAAGGGCCGCCATAATTGCCCCAAAAAGCGCCCGCCACACCGCGGCCTTGATTGGGCCCCAGCGGCGCTGTCCAATGTGGATGAGCCTTGGCCGCTTCCAGACATTCGACATAACCGATCTTGCCATGCGGAATACCCATCGGGCCAGGATCGCCTGGTCGAACCGCGTTCTTGATCCGCAGGTCAATGGCATCCATGCCCAATTTCAGCGCCAATTCATCAATTGCGCCTTCCAGCGCCATGGCAATTGGCGGCGCGCCCGGCGCGCGATAAGAACCGCATTTTGGCGTGTTGGTTACCACGTCCCAGCCCTGCACATGGGCATCGGCTACCCTGTAAGCGCCCATCGCGGTTGCGGCGCTGGAATAGATGGTGTTGCCGGCAAAAGCCCCCGACTGGTTCCAGAACTCCATTTGCATCGCAACGAAAGTGCCATCCGCGCGCGCACCTAGGGTAATGTCGATATGCGAAGCGGCGGCGGGATTGGTCGCGGTAAAGACCTCTTGCCGATTCATTGCCAAGCGCACCGGGCGGCCCGATTGCTTGGACAAAAGCATGGTCACCGGTTCCAAATAGACCGTAGTCTTGCCACCAAAGCCACCACCGATTTCAAGCGGATAGACCCGCAGATCGGATACCGGCATCTGCAAAATGCCTGCGGTAAAGCCGCGCATTTCATAATGGCCCTGGCTGGAACACCACATCTGCGCCTGACCATCGGCATTCCACGTCGCCACACAGGCGTGCGGCTCCAGATAACCTTGATGGACCAGGCTTGTGGTGAAACGGCTTGAAACGACCACTTCGGCATCGACCATAGCCGCAGCTGCATCACCGCGAGCTAGCGTAAAGCCCGCCGAGAGATTGGATGGCTTGGTCGCGCCGTCCAAGCCCTTGGTGATCATCCCTTCGTGCAATAGCGGGGCATCAGCCGCCAAGGCCTCAGCAATAGTGATGACATGCGGCAGCACATCATATTCGACGACAATCAGCGCCAGTGCTGCCTGAGCAACCTCAAGCGAGGTGGCTGCAACCGCTGCCACGGCATGGCCAACATAGAGCACTTTGCCATGGGCCATGCAGTTGCGGGCCACATCTGTCAGGCTGCTCGATACTTCGCCACCGGCAACTTCGCCAATTTTCTGCTCGGGAAAATCAGCGCCGGTTATTACCGCTTTCACCCCGGGTAGTGAGGCCGCCTTGCTGGTATCGATGCCAACAATGCGGGCGTGGGCATGCGGACTGCGCAGGATCGCTCCGTGCAACATGCCGGATGCGACAAAATCAGGGCCATAAATCGCCCGGCCAGTCACCTTATCTATACCGTCAGGGCGGACCGGACGGGTGCCGACAAGCTTAAAGGTCTTGGTGCTTTCGGGCGCGTTCATGCGGCGCTCCTTGCTTGGCGCATTTCAGCAGCTGCGGCGCTTACTGCGCGAACGATCTTGTCATAGCCGGTGCAGCGGCACAGGTTCCCTGCCAGCCAAAAGCGAATTTCACTTTCAGTGGGATCAGGGTTCACGTCCAAGAGCGCCTTGGCCGCAACGATGAATCCGGGGGTGCAAAAGCCGCACTGCAACGCGCCCAACTCCAGAAAATGGCGCTGTACCGGATGCAGTTCCGATCCATCCGCCACGCCTTCGATCGTGGTGATCGTCTTTCCCTCAGCCTCAGCTGCCAAGACCAGGCACGAACAAACCATTTTGCCATCCAGCATCACGGTGCAAGCCCCGCAATCTCCCGAGCCGCAGCCTTCTTTGCTGCCGGTCAGATTCAATTTGTCACGCAAGGCATCCAGCAGACTATCGCTCGTCTGGCAAAGAAACTCGCAAGGATCGCCATTGACCTTGGTGGATACTGCTATGCTCATGC